>NZ_JBKEZQ010000018.1:0-80938 GCF_053345175.1 Methylobacterium sp. M6A4_1b | reverse complement strand
CGCGCCGGCATCGCGGACGTGTTCGTCCAGGACAACCAGTCCTTCTCCGCCCCGCGCGGCACCGTGCGCGGCCTGCACTTCCAGCGCGCCCCCATGGCCCAGGCCAAGCTGATCCGGGTGCTCTCCGGCGCCATCCTGGACGTCGCCGTCGACCTGCGCCGCGCCTCGCCCACTTTCGGCCGGCACGTGGCCGTGCGCCTCGATGCGCAAGGCGGCGAGCAGCTCTACATCCCGGTCGGCTTCGGGCACGGCTTCTGCACCCTGGAACCCGACACCATGGTGGCCTACAAGGTCGCCGGCGGGGTCTACAGCCCCGAGCACGACGGCGGCCTGCTCTGGAACGATCCGGCGCTCGCCATCGCCTGGCCGGTGAGCGAGGCCGAGGCCCAGCTCTCGGCCAAGGACCGGGTCGCCCCGCGCCTGGCCGATCTTCCGCCGCTTTTCTGAAGCTCCTGCGGCGGACGATTCTTGCGGCGGACGATTCTTGCGGCGAACGGCCCGGCCGGCGCCGGTCCCGCCGCATCACCCCATCGCCGGATCGTCCATCGATCCGGCCTCACGAGAGACCCGTCATCCCATGCGCATCTTGGTCACCGGCGGCTGCGGCTTCATCGGATCGGCGCTCGTGCTGCACCTGGTGCAGGATCTGGGGCACGAAGTGGCGACCCTCGACGCGCTCACCTACGCAGCCAACCCGATCTCGCTCCAGCCGCTGGCGGACGACCCGCGCCACCGCCTGGTGGAGGCCGACATCTGCGATCCGGGAGCCGTGCACGCCCTCTACGCCGACTTCCGGCCCGAGGCGGTGATGCACCTGGCCGCCGAGAGCCACGTCGACCGCTCGATCACCGATCCGGGCGCCTTCATCCGCACCAACGTGGTCGGCACCCAGGTCCTGCTCGACGGGGCGCGCAGCCACTGGGAGACGCTGGCGGGACCCGAAAAGGCGGCCTTCCGCTTCCTGCACGTCTCCACGGACGAGGTCTACGGCTCGCTGCCGCCCGACGGCTTCTTCACCGAGGCGAGCCGCTACGACCCGCGCTCGCCCTACTCGGCCTCGAAGGCCGCCTCCGACCATCTCGCCCGCGCCTGGCACGAGACCTACGGCCTGCCCGTCCTGGTCACCAACTGCTCGAACAACTACGGCCCGCGCCACTTCCCCGAGAAGCTCATCCCGCTGATGATCCTCAACGCGCTGGAGGGCAAGCCGCTGCCCGTCTACGGCGACGGCCTGAACGAGCGCGACTGGATCCACGTGGAGGACCATGCCCGCGGCCTCGTGGCCGTGCTGGAGCGGGGCCGGGTCGGCGAGACCTACCTGCTCGGCGGGCGCGCGGTGCGCAACAACCTCGGCGTGGTCCAGGCGCTCTGCGCCGCCTTCGACCGCCTGCGCCCGGAGCAGGCCCCCCACGCGCGGCTGATCACCTATGTCGCCGACCGGCCCGGCCACGACCGGCGCTACGCCATCGACCCCGCCAAGGCCGAGGCCGAGCTCGGCTGGCACCCGACCCAGGACTTCGAGCGCGCCCTGGAGGAGACCGTGCGCTGGTATCTCGCCAACGAGGCCTGGTGGCGCCCGATCCGCGAGGGCCGCTACACCGGCGAGCGCCTCGGCCTGGGCACCGCCCCGAAGGCGGGGTGAGCCCGATGGCAGCCTCCGAGAACGCCGCACCGCGCGACATCCTGATCCTCGGCGGGGCCGGCCAGGTCGGCACCGAGCTGCAGGCGCCGGCGCTCTGGGACGCGGGCACGCGCCTGCACGCCCCGAGCCGCACGGCCCTCGACGTCACCGACGCCGCCGCGATCGCGGCGGCTCTCGGCGCGCGCCCCTACGCGGCGGTGGTCAACGCGGCCGCCTACACCGCGGTCGACCGGGCCGAGAGCGAGATCGCCGCGGCCTGGAGCCTGAACGCGGTGGCACCGGCACTGCTCGCCGCGGCCACCGCAGAGGCCGGCATCCCGCTCGTGCACGTTTCCACCGACTACATCTTCGACGGACGGACCGAGGCCCCCTGCACCCCCGACACGCCGGTCGACCCGCAGAGCGTCTACGGCGCCAGCAAGGCGGCCGGCGAGATCGCGGTGCGCAGCGCCAACCCGCGCCACGCCATCATCCGCACCGCCTGGATGATGAGCCCGCACCGGGGCAACTTCGTCAAGACGATGCTGCGCCTGGCGAACGAGCGCGAGCGCCTGAGCGTGGTCGACGACCAGCACGGCAGCCCGACCAGCGCGGGCGACCTCGCCGCCGGCCTGGCCCAGATCGCCCAGGCGCTGGCCCGCGACCCCGGCGCGCCCACCGGCACGCACCACTTCGTCAATGCGGGCGCCACCACCTGGTGCGGCTTTGCCCGCGCCATCGTGGCGGGCGCGGCCCGGCGCGGCGCCCGCGCGGTGCCGGTGGACGCCATTCCCACCAGCGCCTTCCCGACCCCGGCCCGCCGGCCGGCCTATTCGGTGCTCTCGACGGCGAGCCTCACGGCCGCCTACGGCCTGAGGCCGCGGCCTTGGGAACAGGCCCTGGACGACATCCTCGACCGGCTGGTCGGCCCCGAACGGACAACGACGGAGACACAGGCATGAAGGGGATCGTTCTGGCCGGCGGCACGGGCACGCGCCTGCACCCGGCCACCCTGTCGATCAACAAGCAGCTGCTGCCGGTCTACGACAAGCCGATGATCTACTACCCGGTCTCGGTGCTGATGCTGGCGGGCATCCGCGAGATCCTGATCATCTCCAGCCCCGAGCACCTCGACAACTACAAGCGCCTGTTCGGCACCGGCGAGCAGTTCGGGCTGTCCTTCAGCTACGCGCTCCAGCCCCGGCCGGAGGGGCTGGCCCAGGCCTTCCTGATCGGGCGCGAGTTCGTCGGCGACGACAGCGTCGCCCTGGTTCTGGGCGACAACCTGTTCTTCGGCTCGGGGATGCGCGAGATGCTGGCCCAGGCCCGCGCCCGCGAGACCGGCGCCACGGTGTTCGCCTACCACGTCGACGACCCCTCGGCCTACGGCGTGGTCACCCTCGGCCCCGACGGACGCCCCTTACGCCTCGTCGAGAAGCCGGTGACGCCCGAGAGCCCCTGGGCGGTGACGGGCCTGTACTTCTACGACAACCAGGTCCTCGACATCGCCGCCGGCGTGACGCCCTCGGCCCGGGGCGAGCTCGAGATCACCAGCGTCAACGAGGCCTATCTCGCGCGCGGGCAACTGCACGTGGAGCGCATGAGCCGCGGCTATGCCTGGCTCGACACGGGCACGCATGACAGCCTGCTGGAGGCGGCCGAGTTCGTGCGCACGCTCCAGCACCGCCAGGGCCTGCAGGTGGCCTGCCTGGAGGAGATCGCCTACCTGCAGGGCTTCATCGGCAAGGACCAGCTCATCGCCCGCGGCAAACTCTTCGCCAAGACCGCCTACGGTCAGAACCTCCTCAAACTCGCTGAGGAAGACCAGGCCAGCATTCTGATGCGGTGAGGCCCGCAACGGGACCGAAGCGGGCAGGGGCCTCCCCGAAGCGCGGGCGGTCGCGTATAGGAGCGGAAATGGACAACATCATTCGCCCCACCTTCGGCGTCCCGCGCCGCACGGAAACGACCGATCCCCGCCGCGTCCAGGTCCTCACCCAGCGGGTCTACGGAGAGGCGAATGGCTGCCGCGTCTGCCTCGTGCACGACGAGGGCGCCCCGGAGGGCGACGTCTACAAGGTGGTTGTGGGCTTCCTGACGGACGACGAGGTGAGCACCGTGGCGATCCTCCCCGCCACCCCGGAAGGGGATACCGATTGCGAGATCGTCGCCCTGGCGATCCTGCGGACCCTCGGCATGATCGAGGCCCGCACCGAGCCGCCGGGCAGCGCCTGAAACACGCCCGCGCGTCGCGCGCGCAGGAGGTTCAGAAGCGGGCTTGCATCGGTCCGGAAAGCCATGCTATCGCCCCTGCACCGGAACGGACCGGGCCGCAACCGCCATCGGTTGCGATGAAAAACCGGATCCTGCCTCGTGCCACGCGAGGATGTTGGGGGATAGTTTAACGGTAGAACAGTGGACTCTGACTCCTCTAGTCCAGGTTCGAATCCTGGTCCCCCAGCCAACAAGTTTCGCCTATCGGCCACACCTAAGAGTGATTCAATTCACACTTAAAACCGGCGCAGTATTACATGCCAGTCTAAATTAGCTTCAAAAAAGCTCCGGCTTGGTGCTCTGCGTAATTATACTTCGCGGAAAACTTTGCTTGCGCTCTCCAGTGCCAATTATAATATTTGCGGAACAAATGATCGAGCAAGTATTTTTCTAGGGTTTTCGAGCGGCACAGCTAAGACTGATTCATTTCGGTCGAATCCTACGGCGGTCCGTGTTCGTATCGCCATTGGCAAACATGTGTTCCGAATAATCCTTGGCGAGGTGGCCGGGCGCCTCTTGAGTGAAAAAACGTACGTCCGGAGGGCCGAGGCCGTGCCCGGCCGCCTGATCTTCTCGAGAAATTAGCGGAGGAGCAGTGTTTAGCGAGGCGTGGCCGCTTCGCTTGCGGCATGGCCGACGAGATCGATTATCCTCTCGGCAGTCACTTCAGCGCTGCCAACACGTCGAGGACGCTCCGCGAGCGCCGGGACGTAAGCCGTCACAGCGTCATCCTGTCTGAACATAGCCTCATCGGCATTCGCCGTTCGGAAGTGACGTTCAGCGAAGCTGATCAGGATGCTGAGATAACTTTGAGTCGCTGGAGTTCGCCTGTTCGGCCGAGGCCACACCAGAGCGAGCGACGCCCGGCGATCAGGAACAGCACGAGATTAGATGTGCGCTGCATGATTGCATGCCATGTTCGAAAATTGCGTCCGGACGGCGTCGGATGGTCCACCGGATAGGTATGCCATTCGCCGACGAAGGTGTCCGTCCCGCCACTTCTTCTCCAGGCGTTAAGCGCTTCCGCCTGGTGACCGGCGTCTCGTCGGTCGAACAGGTAGCGCCCGCGATGATCGCCGGGGAGCGGCGTCGTGCAGTGGCCGACCTCGAGATGAGGACCGCGATAGTTGCCGATGAGGAGGCCACCAGCTTCCAGACCAATCTCCCTCTCGGTGACGTATCCTGCGATCACCTCCTCCACGGGTCGTGTCCCTGGGCGTGGTGTAGCTCGCTGAGAGCCACCACGATTGCCGGCTTGGGCCGGGACGATCAGGCTGCCAGGGTGGGCAGGCTGACGAGGGGATCATCGCCGATCGGGGCGATGCTTTCCAGGGTCATGTAGCGCGACCGCTGGACGGCCCACTCGTCATTCTGTTCGAGCAGGATCGCGCCGACGAGGCGGGTGATGGCAGCCTCGTTGGGGAAGATGCCGACGACCTCGGTCCGGCGCTTGATCTCGCCGTTCAGGCGCTCCAACGGATTGGTCGAGTGCAGCTTGACCCGGTGGGCGGCCGGGAACCCCATGTAGGCCAACACGTCGGGCTCGGCCGTGTCCATCAAGGCGGCGAGCTTGGGCACCCTGGGGCGAAGTTGGTCGGCCACCCGCCGCCATTGCTGACGGGCCGCCTCGGCATCATCCTGGGCGAAGGCGGTGGCGATGAAGGCCGACACGACGCGCCGCCCGCTGCGGCCGGCATGGGCGAGCACGTTCCTCATGAAGTGCACCCGGCAACGCTGTCAGGTGGCGTTCATCACCTTGGCCACCGAGGCCTTGATGCCTTCGTGCGCATCCGAGATCACCAGCTTGACCCCTCGCAAACCGCGCCGGGCGAGCTTGCGCAGGAAGTCCGTCCGATGCGTCTCGGCCTCGGACGGGCCCACGTCCAGCCAAGGATTTCGCGCCGGCCGTCGGTGTTCACGCCGACCGCCACGATGACGGCCACCGAGACGATGCGGCCGTCCTGGCGAACCTTCACGTAGGTCGCGTCGATCCAGAGGTAGGGCCACTCGCCTTCGATGGGTCGGTCGAGGAACGCGCCGACCCGTTCGTCGATCTCCTGGCACAGGCGCGAGACCTGGCTCTTCGACACGCCGGTGCCGCCCATCGCCTGCACGAGGTCGTCCACGGAGCGGGTCGAGATGCCCTGGATGTAGGCTTCCTGGATCACTGCCGTGAGCGCCTTCTCGGCCATGCGGCGCGGCTCCAGGAAGCCCGGGAAGTAGCTGCCCTTGCGTAGCTTCGGGATGCGCAGCTCGACCGTGCCGGCCCGCGTCTCCCAGTCCCGGTCACGGTAGCCGTTGCGCTGGACCAGACGCTCGGCGCTCTTCGCGCCGTGGGGCGCGCCGGTCAGGCCGCCCACCTCCAGCTCCATCAGTCGCTCGGCTGCAAAACCGATCATCTCACGCAGCAGATCGGCGTCGGCACTCTTCTCCATCAGCCCGCGCAGGGCCATGATCTCGTCGGTCATCGGGGGTCTCTCGGGTTCGGGGTTGGTCGTCGCAACCCGACCCTACCCGGCAACCGCCGATGACCACCCCTCAGCTACACCACCGCCTGGGACACGACCGGTCGCCGCGATTGAAGCGGGTGCATCGCGGCGTCAGGCTGCCAAACGCTTTGGGGTCGGGGCAGCCAGCGCGATCCGTTGGCACGAGCGCTTTCGGCAGGACGGGCGGATCGCGCCCAGGCCCATGGGCGGCGACCGCAACTCGCAGCGCCTGGAAGCGCAGGCGGCCCTGATCCTTCGGATCCACGAAGAGCACCCGCTCTCCTTCCTGCGGGAACTGAGCGACAGGCTCTCGGAACGGGGCGTCCGCGCCAGCACGAGCAGCCTGTCACGCTTCTTCGCCCGGCATGGGATCACCCGTAAAAGGGGCTGTCCACGCGGCCGAGCAGGAGCGGCCGGATGTGAAGGCCGCGCGAGGACTGGTTCGAGCGTCAACCCGATCTCGATCCGGATCGCCTGGTCTTCCTCGACGAGACGGCCGCCACGACGAAGATGGTCCGCCGGTATGGCCGTGCTCCGTGCGGTCAGCGCTGCCGGATCGCCGTACCTCACGGGCACTACAAGACCACCACCATCACCGCCGCCCTGCGCGCCACGGGATTGATCGCCAGAACCATCTTCGATGGAGCCACGAATGGTCTGCGCTTCCGGGCCTACGTCACCGACACCCTGGCTCCGGTCCTCAAGCCCGGTGACACCGTCATCCTCGACAACCCGAACGCCCATAAGGTCGCCGGGGTGCGCGAGGCCATCGAGGCAGTCGGCGCGCGGGTTCTCTACCTCCCGCCCTACAGTCCGGACTTCAATCCGATCGAGCAGGTCTTTGCCAAGGTCGAAGCTCTCCTCCGAACGGCTGCAGCACGGACCGCCGCCGACCTAACCCCCGCCATCGAGAACGCGTTCGCCGCCGTCCGACCGGATGAGTGCCGAAACTACCTCGCCGCTGCCGGATACGAGGCCTACGAGCCAACCTGAAAGGGAACGGCTCTAGACGTCGTCCGCCGGCCATGGCGCCGCCGAGGCGGGGGGCGGCACCGGGCATCCGGCTAGTCTCTCGAAGCTCCCGCCGAAGCCGAGCGCGACGGCCTTCCAGAACGCCAGGCGCTGATCGGGCGCCCGTTCCCGCAGGTAGCTGTCCAGCGCGGCATGGACTTGGGCGGCGAGGGGCGCAGGATCGAACGGGATGCAGGGCCCCTCGGCATCGGGGGACGACGCGGTCAAGACAGGCCCAGGGCGGTTGCGAGGCGGTCGCGCGCCCGGCTGACCCGGCTTTTCACGGTACCGACCTGGCAGCCGAGGATAGCCGCCGCCTCCTCGTGCCTGAGTCCGTCCACCGTCACCAGCAGCAGGGTCTCGCGCTGCTCCTCCGGGAGGGTATCGAGCGCGGCCTGCAGCTCGACCAGCGCGATCCGGTTCTCCTGGTCGGGGGCCAGCGACAACGCACCCGCGGCGACCCCGTCGATGTCCTCGACCTCGCGACGCAGGCGCTTGCGCTGGTTCAAGTGCGTATTGCGCAGGATCGTGAACAGCCATGCGACGAGGTTGGTACCGTCCTCGAACTTCGAGCGATGCTCCCAGGCTCGCGTCAGGGTCGCCTGGACCATGTCGTCGGCCTCCGCGGCGTTACCGGTACGGAGCAGGGCGAAGCGGCGCAGGCGCGGCACCACGGCGATGAGTTCATCGCCGAACGCCTTCGTCACCTGCCGCTCCGCTTCCGCGTCGAGTAGCGCGGCCCGGAGACGAACCAGGACCTGACCCAGCCGCGTATCGGCGTCGATAACGGCCGCTTTGAGAATGAACTCATCTAGTCGCCGCCCGATCTGATCCTGGACATAGCGGGGCAATCCCTCGCTCAGCGAAGGTTTGTCAGCGATCATGCTTAAGTACATGCTAGAAAATTCGACTCTCTTCGGGCAATAAACGGATTTCGTCGCCCCTTACCGGTAGAATATGCGTAGCCATTTCTGGCTGATCGTTCACGTTCACGTCAATGATCTGGATATACCAGCCGATCCGCGATTTTCCCTGGAACCGTACGGCCAAGTCGCTGTTCCGAACCTGCTTGGTCACGGCGACAAAGCCGGAACGAGCGACGAGGAAGGCGGTCATCGATGGTGGAGGGGGTCGACAGGCACGAGCTTCGGCAGATTATCGCCGGCCTCAGCGAAGGCGTGATCCTGGTCGAGCCCGACCAGACGATCACTTATGCCAACGAGGCCGCACTCGCGATGCACGGCGCCGAGACCGTCGACGAACTCGGCGAGACGGTAGACGCCTACCGCGAGCGTTTCGCCCTGCGCTACCGCAATAACCACATCCCGAACCATTATCCGATGGAGCGGGTCGTCTCCGGCGAGAGCTTCCACGACGTCATCGTCGACGTGAAGCGCACCGACAGGCCCGACGTCGACTTCGTTCACTCCCTGCGAAGCCTCGTGGCGACGGATCGTGAGGGAAAACCGAGCTGCCTCGCCCTCATCCTCAAGGACGTCTCGGACCAGTTCGAGGCCGAAGAACGCTTCGAGACCACGTTTAACGCCAACCCGGCCCCGGCCGTGATCTGCCGGCTCGCGGACCTGCGCCACGTCAAGGTGAACCTCGGCTTCCTGGAAATGACCGGCTACACCCGCGACGCCGTCATCGGCCGCAGCGTCTATGAGGTCGACGTGCTGGCCAACGCCCGCAGCCGGGATCTCGCGATCTCGCGCCTGAACAGCGGCGGTACCATCCCGCAGATGGAAGCCTGCCTCGACCTTCCGAACGGAAGCACCCGGTACGTCATCGTCGCCGGGCAGCCCATCGATTTGGGCGACGAGCCCTGCATGCTGTTCACCTTCGCCGACCTGGACCTGCGCCGGAAGGCGGAGACGGCGCTGCGCCAGAGTGAGGAGCGCTTCGCCAAGGCATTCTCGCTGACTCCGGTACCGACGCTCCTGGCACGCGCCGACGGCTTCACCATCACGGGGTTCAACGAGGCCTTTACGCGGGTATTCGGCTACGGCGCCGACAAGGTCACGGGCCGCTCTCCGGCGGATCTCGGGCTCTGGGTGCACGAGGCCGCCCAGACGAAGTTTGAGTCGGCGGTGACCCGCACTGGTTACGTGCTTGGACTGGAGGTCTGCCTCAAGCGGGAGGACGGCACCAACCTCGATTGCCTGGTCTCGGCCGAGCGGGTCGAGATCGGCTCCGAGACCTTCGCCCTCATGGTCCTGCAGGACATCACCGAGCGTAAGCGTTCCGAGCGCGAGCTGTTCGAGGCCGTCGAGACGGTGATGGCCGACACCTCGTGGTTCAGCCGCGGGCTCATCGAGAAGCTCGCCAACCTGCGCCGGCCCGGCACCAACCACAAGGACGGCATCGTCCCCAACGTCTCGGTCCGCGAGCGACAGATCCTCGACCTGATCTGCCAGGGCCTCGGGGACGACGCCATCGCCAAGCGGCTTGGCCTTTCCAAGAACACGGTGCGCAACCACTCGGCGTCGCTCTACCGGAAACTCGACGTGCACAAGCGCTCCGAGGCCATCGTCTGGGGCCGGGACAACGGATTTCCGTCCTCTCAGACTAGCAAATAAAAACCCTTCCACTGGTACATCTGCATCATTGCCTGCCGGAAATGGCGGGCCACTTGAGGGGTGTGTCAATTGCCCAGGCCTTGGAGCATCCCGTGAGCGCGCAGAAGACGACCGACACCTCCGACAAGCTCAAGGGCTCGATCAAGGAGGCCATCGGAAAGTTGGTTGGCGACCCCAAAGTCGAAGCCGAGGGAAAATCTCAGCAAAAATTACCGAAGTCCGACGTGAAACCGAAGACCACCCCTAAGCCGTAGACTTGGTCACGCGCCGCACCCAACAGATATTTTTCGAAATCAGAACAGGAGAGAAAACATGGTTGATACGGATCGCATTACGGGCGCCGCGAAGGAAGTCGGTGGCAAGGTGCAGGGCGCGGTAGGCGACCTCGCCGGTTCGAAGCGCGACTCGGTCGAGGGCCGCGCCCGCGAGGCGCAAGGCGCCGCCGAGAACCTCTACGGCCAGGCCAAGGACGCCGTGCGCGATGCTGCCGACACAGTTGCCGATACCGCGCGTGACATCGGCGGCAAGGTTCGGGACACTGTCGGCAACCTGATCGGGTCCGACGACGTCGAGGACCGCGTCCGCCGTGCCCAGGGTGCCGCCGCCGACACTTACGACCGTGCCGAACGCTCCGTTCGTGGTGCTGGCCGCGAAGCGTACGACCGGGCCGAGGATGCCTACGAGAACAGCGGCCGCTACCTGCGCCAGGGAGGCCGCGAGGCCACCAATCAGATTGCCGAGCATCCCATCGCCGCGCTGCTGGTGGCCGGCCTGCTTGGATACGGCCTCGGCTTGCTCATTCACGGCCGCGATTGACCCGCAGCAAATGATCTTGGTCCGACCGCGCCGGGACTGCGCGGTCGGACCCTTGAGTTCCACCCCACCGACTGACCCCTCGAACGACCGAACTTCTCGGACGACCGACGACCCGGAGTACAAGTAACGTGTCCACTTCCCCCCTTCTCGCGACCCAGACTGCCGCGGCTTCCGCCGACACCCGTACCGTCCTGCTGAACGAAGTGTCCTGGGGCGCCATCTTCGCGGGCGCCGTCACCGCCCTGGTGACCCAAGTCGTCCTCAGCATGGTCGGCGTCGGCGTCGGCTTGTCCAGCGTCGGCACGACCGCCGCTGACAATCCGGCCGCCTCGACCCTGTCGATGGGCGCCGGGGCCTGGTTCGTGGGCTCGGGCATCGTCGCCTCGCTCGCCGGCGGCTTCATCGCCGGGCGGCTCTCGGGCAAGCCCGTCACGGGGGCGGCCGGTCTGCACGGCCTCGTCTCCTGGGCGGTCACCACTCTGGTGGTGATCTACCTCCTGACCTCCGCGGCAGGCGGCCTCATCGGCGGCGCCTTCTCGGGCGTGACCAGCACGCTAGGCGGCGCCGGCTCGCTCGTGGGCGGCACCGTACAGACCGCGGCCCAGGCCGCGGCGCCCTCGCTGTCGAAGATCTCGAATCCCTTCGACGGCATCGAGCAGTCCGTGCGCAACCAGGCCGCCGGCCAGGACCCGCAGGCTGCCAAGGATGCCGCCGTCGCTGCCATCCGCGCCCTGTTCACCGGTGACCCGGCCCAGAAGGCCCAGGCCGAGAACCGCGCCGCAGACGCGCTCGCCAAGGCGCAGGGCATCCCGGTCGATCAGGCCAAGACGCAGATCCAGGATTACCGCAAGCAGTACGAGGAGACCGTCGCCACCGCCAAGGTGAAGGCCGAGCAGGCGGCCGTGGCCGCCAAGTCCGCCGCTACCCAGGGCGCCTTCTACGGCGCGCTCGCTCTGATCCTCGGCGCTCTTGCCGGCTTCTTCGGCGGCCGCCTCGGCGCCCCGAAGCTCCACACCCTCGCCGACAGCTACGGCGCCCGTCGCGTCTGAGCACACCACCCCGGCCGGTCACCGCGACCGGCCGGCCCTGCCTCGAATACCCCCCCGCAGATCGCATTCCCCGATATCGAAGGAGCATCTCCATGAGCAGCACCACGGACAAGCTGAAGGGCCTCGCCAACGAGGCCGTGGGCAACCTTAAGCAGGGCGTCGGCAACATCACCGGCAACGACAAGCTGGTCGTGGAGGGCAAGGTCCAGGAACTCAAGGGCGAAGCCCAGAAGACCGTCGGCGAGGCCAAGGACGGCGTCGCCTCGGTCGTCGACAAGGTCACCGGCAAGCGCTGAAGCCGAATGGGCGGCGGGCCTCACGCGGGTCCCGTCGCCACCCATCATCCTCGAACCCAGGAGCATCCCATGAACAGCGACCAGTTCCGCGGCGCGACTCGCCATCTCAAGGGCCGTGCCCAGACCGCCGTCGGCGGCCTCACCGGTGATCCAGCCCGCCAGGTACGCGGTGCCGCGAACCAGGTAGCCGGCGGTGCGCAGTACGCCTACGGCCGCGCCCGCGACCGGGCCGAGGATCTTCTCGATGACGGCCGCGACATCGCCCACGAAGTCCGGGATCGCGCCGGCAACCTGGTTGAGGACGGACGCCATCTCGTCGACGAGGCACGCGACCGCGCCGGGAACCTCATCGCTGACGGTCGTGATTTCGCTCGCCACGCAGCCAAGCGCAGCACGAGCTACGGCCGCCAGGCCGTGCGCTACGCCGACGACAACCGCACTTCCGCGCTGCTCGGTCTCGCCGCCATCGCCTTCGCGGTGGGCTGGCTGTCGCGCCGCAAGCACTGACACCGCAATCCCGGAGACCATCCCATGATTCGCAAGCTCCTCACCGCCTTCGTACTCCCGAGGATCATCGCCTACGTCAGCCGCCGCTTTTCGGGTCGGTCCGGCACCCCGCCGAACCGTCGCAGCTACTGACTGTCCTCTTTCACCCAGAATCGATTCAGGAAACCGACCCACGATGAAGCTGACCCTTGCTCTTGCCGCTACGGTCGCCGCCACCCTGGTCGGGCTGCCGGCCCAGGCGACCCCGATGGCCGGCACTCCCGTCGAGGCGCTCGTGCGCGGTGACCTGCCGACGGACTATGTCCAGTCCCGACGCTTCGGTCATCGTCATGGCTGGCGTGGCGGTCGCGGCTATGGCCGGGGCTATGGTCGCGGATACGGCTATCGCCGGGGTCCCGGCGTCGGCGCGGCGGTCGGTGCGGGCGTGGCCGGCCTCGCCGCCGGCGCCATCATCGGCGGCGCCATCGCCAGCTCGCAGGCGCAGGCCGCGCCGGTGGTCGTGCAGGGCGGTCCGGGTCCGGAGGCCGTCGCCTACTGCGCCCGTCGCTTCCGGTCCTACGACGCGGCGAGCGGCACGTACCTCGGCAACGATGGTGACCGCCACGCCTGCCCGTAATCACGCCACCGACTTCCAGACCCGCCGACGCGGCGGGTCTGGTCTCATGACGGCATAGCTCCCGGACGCCTCGCGGATCCGTGGATGTCTCCTGTTGCCGACCCTTCACAGACATTCCCGATCTCGATTCGAAGGCCCACCACCCATGCGTCCGTATCTCGCCGAGTTCATCGGCACCTTCATCCTGGTCGTCTGCGGCTGCGGAAGCGCGGTCCTGGCGGGGGACCACATCGGCTTCGCCGGTGTCGCCCTGTCTTTCGGCTTCGTCCTGGTGGCGATGGTCTACACCCTTGGGCCCATCTCCGGCTGCCACCTGAACCCTGCCGTGACACTCGGCCTGACGATGAGCGGGAAGTTCGATGCCAAGCGGCTCCCAGCCTACATCGTCGCCCAGGTCGTCGGCGCCATTGCGGCGTCGTTTGTCCTCTACGTCATCGCTTCGGGACGTCCGGGCTTCGACGCAGTCGCCACGGGCTTCGCCTCGAACGGCTACGATCTGCGCTCGCCCGGGCACTACAACCTCGTGGCGGCCTTCTTGGCCGAGTTCATCCTGACGGGTCTCCTGATCCTGACCATCCTGGGCTCCACCGACCTGAAGGCGCCGGTGGGCTTCGCGGGCGTCGCCATCGGCGTTGTGCTCGTCGTCATACACCTCGTCTCCATCCCGGTGACGAACACCTCGGTGAACCCCGCCCGCAGTATCGGTCCGGCCCTGTTCGCCGGTTGGGCGGCGATCAGCCAACTCTGGCTGTTCATCGTCGCGCCCCTGCTCGGCAGCGCGGCGGCGGCACTCTTCTACAAGAAGATCCGTGCCCTCGATCCCGTGATGCAGATGCCCCAGCGGCAGGGTCTGCAGGCCCTCGAAGGCGAGACCGAGCAGCGCATGGATCGGGCTGGCATCAAGCCGACCGTTTACTAGGCCCGCCTGTCAGGGCCGGCATCGAAGACCCGAAGCCGGCCCTCGACTTCAAACCACCGACAAGGAACGCACCATGAGCAAGGGTTACCCCTCGATGACCGCGCTTCTGGGCCTGCTGGCCGTGGCCGGCTACCAGAACCGCGACAAGCTCGCCGAGCTCCTGAAGGGCCACGACACCCCGTCGATCCCTTCCCTGAACCCGAACCACGGCACCGTCCCGCCGATCCCGAACACTGCTCACAACACCGCTTCCACGAGTGGCATCGGCAATCTCGGCAGCCTGCTCGGCGGCCTCGGCACCGCTGGCGTGGGCGGCCTGATCGCCAGTGGCCTGAGCGAGCTCGTCGACCACTTCACCAAGGGTGGCCACGGCGAGACAGCGAATTCCTGGGTCAACCAGGGCGTCAACCGCGACATCCACGAGGCGGATCTCGAACGCGCCATCGGCCCGGACACTCTCGACCACCTGACCCAGCAGACCGGCCTGAGCCGCAGCGCGTTGCTCTCTCGCCTCTCGCGCGAGCTGCCCTCGGCCATCGACCGTTACGCCGCCGACGGCCGCCGTCCCGCCTGACGCTACGACATGGCCGGCGCCCCGCGGTGCCGGCCGCCAACGACGCCGGGCGATGCCGCGCCGGGGTTCGATCCACTGCTATCCCCGACGTTGTGAGACCCCCATGGCCATCGACTACCAATCCGAACTCCGCCGACCCTTGCCCTTCAGCCTCGCGGTCGTGGCCGGGGTCCTCCTGGTCTGGCTCATCGTCGCCTCCATCGCCGCCGGGCGTCAGCGCAGCGCCCGCGACCATCGCATTGAGGATTTGCAGGGCCAGCAGATGGCGCTGCGCGCCGACCTCGAACGGCAGATCTCGACGGCAGGCACCCTGAATTCGCTCCAGGCCAAGATCGCCACCGCCCAGCAGCAGGACCAGCAGGCAAGCAAGGCCGCCGAGGAGGCGAAGTCCCGGGCTGCGGCCCTGACCAAGGACCAGCAGGCTGCCGAGGCCAAGGCGGCCGAGGCGAGGAAGACGGCCGAGGCCGAGACCCAGAAGCTCACCGAACTCCAGTCCCAGGTCACGCAGGCCGAGGGCAAGCTGGCCCCGCTGCGCGAGGCCATCGCCACCGCGGAGAAGGCCGCCGTCGACCGGACCCAGGATCTCGCCGAAGTGGGACGTCGCCTGGAGGACGCCCGGGTGCAGGAGGCCAAGCTCCGCGCCGACCTCGCCACGATGACCCAGGAGGCGACGACCAAGACCGCGGACCTCGCAAAGGCCGAGGAGCGCCAGCAGAACGCCCGCGAGGCCGCCGCCGCCGCGCTGAAGGAATTGGCCGACGCTCGGGCCGCGACCGATCAGGCAGGAAAGCAGCGCACGGACACTGATCAGGCCATTGCCGCCCTGACCGCCAGCAAAGACAAGCTGAACGCCGAGATCGAACAGGCGAACCGCGACGCCCAGCAGGCGCGCGACGCCCTGACGAGCGTGCGTAAGGAACTCGCCGAGGTCCAGGCGCAGCGCGACCGGGTCGTGTCCGAGCGTGGTCAGGCCGAGCAGGCCCTGCAGAAGCTCTCCGCCGACCGCGATGCCGGCACGGCCGCCCTCGACGCCCTGCGTAAACGCCAGACCGACGCCCAGGCCGAGTTGGCCACGCTGACCGAGACCCTGGCCACCCGCAACAAGGAGGCTGCCTCCGTCGACGAGCGGCTGGCCTCGGCCCGGCAGGACCTGAGCACCGCCCAGGCGAAGCTCGCCGAGGTCCGCCAACAGCTTGCCAACCCACCCGCCGGCGCGCCGAGCCAGCCGGCTCGCTGAGACGACGAAGACCCACGTGGGCAACCGCCCGCGTGGGTCTTCGTGCCGGATGTCGCTCGGATCGCCGGGACGGACCGTTCGGTTGCGGCGCCATCGGAGGTGCCCACGAGCAAGGATGGAAGCGGAAGGGCGGCATCGGGCGCATCGCAGCCGATGGCATCCTCGCCGGACACCGTCTCGCGGCAGGGCCAAGCGACGGGCGCCTCGGACGGGCCTCGGGATTCGAGTTCCATGAGACCGGATGTGCCGGCATCCCCGGAAGTCCGGCGCGATCCGTCCAAGTCCGAGGCGGACCCTGCCGTCGTCTTCGTGCCGGAGGTCAGGACCGCCCGCATCGAGCGCGGCGACAGCCTCTGGGCAATCAGCCGTCGGACCTACGGCGAGGGCGACCGGTACACGGCGATCTACGACGCCAACCAGGATCAGATCCGCGATCCGGACCTGATCTATCCGGGCCAGGTCTTCGTCCTGCCGAGCGAGGACACCATCGAGACGCCCAGAAACGAAAAGCGCGGCTGAAAGGAAGAGGCCATGACCAAGTTCACCAAGACCGTCACCTATGTCCTGGCCGCCGCGGCCGTCGTCACGCTCGTCATCGTCGTCCTTCAATCGACGAGCATGCTTGCGGGCTCATGACAGCGCTCGTGGGCGCCGTTCCGGCAACGCGCCGATCTCGACCGACTGCGTCTTCGGATCGTTTCAGACCCGCCCGAAGACCTTTGGACTTTCTGACGACGGGACGGTGAGGGAACGGTATCGTCCCAAGGATGTTTCCGATTCCTCAGATTATTCCGGAGACGTCCATGCGTATCATGCCGTCTATTCTTTCGGCCTTTGGTCGACGCAACAGTCGAGTTCTCTCGAATAACGGAAAATCTCGGCGCGATCACATGCCCTCCGCCCGAGGCCAGGACCATCCGGCCTTTCACCCGATAGGACAGAGCTACATCTGGGGTGGGCCGACTACGGCATCGAACGGGTTCGCGCCCGCTATAGGCTATGACGCTTACAACGGTGGTTACGGTTACTGACCCTGTGACGTGTTGAAACATGGCCCAGGCCGGAACGGTCGCGAAGGCGGCGTTGTTTCGGGATTACATCCCGAACAACAGAAATCATCCAATGCGTAAGAGCCCGTCCGATAAGGGGCTGAGGCAGGGTTGAGTGGCCGGGATGGCAGTGATTCCAAGAGGGTGCTGAAACCTGACCTGGATCTGCGATTTGGACTCCGACCACCCGGCGGCAGCATAGCCATGCGAGCCTGCGTTATGAAACCGACCTGACAGATGCCGAGTGGGCGGTGATCGCCCCTCTGATGCCGGAGCCGGCGCCGTGTGGCCGCCCGCCAGTCTGGACGACGCGGGAGGTCCTGAACGCCATCTTCTACGTGCTGCGCGGCGGCATCGCGTGGCGGCTGATCCCGAAGGACCTGCCGCCGCGTTCGACCACGTTCGGCTACTTCAGCCGCTGGCGCGACGAGGGGTTGTTTGCTCGCATCAACCACGACCTCGTCATGGCGGACCGCGAGCGTGTCGGACGGGAAGCCTTACCCACGGCTGCGGTGCTCGATAGTCAGAGCGTCAAGACCACCGAGAGCGGCGGGCCGTGCGGCTACGACGCCGGAAAGAAGGTCAAGGGCCGCAAGCGTCAGGCCCTGGTCGACACGGACGGACGCGCTCTCGTCCTCGACCCACAGCCCGCCGACGTGCAGGATCGCGATGGTGCCCGCCGCACACCGACCACGCCGCCTACCGCGCCTCATGGGCGCCGCTGCTGCGGGCCGACCCCCGCGCACTCAGCCACGCTGCCGTGCAGGGCTCGCGCGCGGCCGACTACCTCACCGCGCTGCAGCCCGCAGCCCGCAAAGCTTCCTCATCCGAGGCAACAGAATCCGCTGCGGCAACGGCTGACACCATATTGACGGATGCCGAGGAGGATGTCGTTCAGCAACAGGCCGCCGCATAAGCGCAACCGTCCCACCCCCCTCGGGCCGGCTGCTGGACGCGCTGCCCGGCGGCGTTGCCCAGCTCAGTTAGAACAGAGAGCGGAAGCGTGAGAAGCAATGCGGGAAACCAACGGAAGGGCTTAACTGGCGCGCATACCGGGGAGGGCAGCTTGCAAGCCGCAAAGGGGGAGGGGGGCGACCGATCCTCCTTGCCGCTGCTCCACCCTGCTGCTACGCATCCTATGGCGGCAGCGAAGCTAACCGACTGTAGCGGCTTATGTTTTTATGCAGCAGTCTCGTGCGTCCGCATCCTGGTCCCCAGCCATTGTCAGAACCAAGTCATTCCAAGCATTCGATAATCTGCTGAACCGCCCTGCGGTCTGAGCCGTTTGTCCACGCCGCTGCTCCACAGGCCGTCCGTATGGGCGGCGTGAGCGCGGTTCGGGTACGGTCGTCCAGCGCGGACGCGTTCTTCGAATTGAGACGCCGGGTTCCGATGGGCCGGCCGCCCGCGAATGGTCGTCCGGGGTCCCAAGCAGACGCGGCGGGAGACGGGGCGGACGGACCGTCAGGCCGGATGAGAGCTTCGCGAGGTCCGGGGCAGCGTCTCAGCCCGGACGCGTCCGGTCCTCGTTCCTCTGACAGGATTCCAAGTCACGGACCGAACGATTGTAGGCTTCGTTGAAGCGCTGCGCCGGCTGGCTCGGATCACCCTTCGCGCGAATGTCCCGGGCGACATCCCGGCCGTGCCCGATCAGGCTCGCGACCGTATCGGTGTAGCCGGTGCAGGATGCGTTCGCCTTCGGGCTCATGCCGTCGAAGGTCGTCCCAAGCTGGCGATTGGCGTTCGAGACCTCGCCGAGGGCGGCCAGGAACGGGGCGACATCCGCCTTGGGACCGAGGGCCTCGAACTGCCGGATCGCGCGGCGCAGCGTGAGGCTGGTGGAGAGGAGACGCCGCGCCGGCGCATCGTCCGCCAGGGCCGTCAGGCGGCGCTCATCCCGGGCGATCTCGCGCTCGAACAGGGCCGTGCCGTACGCGTCCATCGCCTTGGCGGCCGCCTCGACGCGCGGGACGAGGATCGCGTGCTGCTCGCGCGCGAACTTGAAGCCGTCCTCCTTGAACTCCCGCGTGGTCTGATAGCGCGTCAGCGCCTTCAGGGTCGGATTGACCTCGCGCAGGGCCGCCAGCAGCCGGGCGGCCTGGGCATCGACCTCCGGCACGGCGCCCGGCAACGCGACGGCCGTCTCCAGCTCCGCGATGACGCCGTCGAAATCGACGATGCCGAAATGGTACCAGGCATTGGCCCCGAGCTTCGTGCCGAGCTTGAGCACCCGCTCGTTGTCGCGCCGGTAATCGGCCAGTTGTTGCGTCAAGGGATGGGACCGGACCAGGTGGTTCTGGGCCTCGGCATAGGCATTCGCCTTCGCCAGGTTCTGAGCCTCGGGCGTTTGCGCCGGCGCCGGACGGGCGGGCGCCCGAGCCGGGCCGGGCGGTGGTGGCGGGCTCTGCAAAAGGGCCTGGGAGGCCGCGGGTGCAGCGGGGAAATCGCACTTGAAGGCGTCGATCAGGCTCTTGCGGACAGCCTCGTGAGCCTGGGCGCATTGATAGGCCACGGTCGCGCGCGCCGCCGCGTCGCGCGCGACCGAGTCCCGGAAGCTCTCGCGCATCGTGCCGATCCCCTGCCGGATGCCGGGGCGAGCGGCCTCCGGCACGCCGGGGCTGGCGGCGCATTGGGCATAGGCGGCGAGGAAGGCGTCGCAGCTCTCGACGCCCACCGGTGCCACCGGCGTGACCGCGCGCGCAGGCGTCGTCGCGCATCCGGCCAGGATGGCCACCACGGGGAGGACGTCACGAAACGATCCGACCCCGCATGCCCGTGCCCCGAATCTCCAGGCTCCGCATCTTCGTGCCGGTGCTCGCATTCCCGTCCCTATCGTCGAAGCGCCAGTTTTGTCGAAGCGCGGAGCGGGGACCTTGCAGGGTCCCGCCGCTTGCCGGCCGCTGAATCCGGTTGGCCGGAGCGGTTGGAGCCGTCCCCATGCCATGCGCGTGTCGACCGGCTCGCGCAACCGCGACGGCGCGAAGCGGGTGTCACGCGCCTGACGTCCAGCCGATCACCGCCGTCAGCGGATCGGTGAGGGCGTGCTCCGGGATCAGGACCTGCACCGCGGTCCGGGCGAAACCCGCGTCGCGGAGATAGCGCTCCACCAGTCGCGCGCGGCCCGCCCCATCCAGAGCGGTCCAGATCGCCACGGCCTTGGTGGGGAAGCATCGGTTCGAGACGCTGATGACCACCGGTGCTCCCGGGCGCGACACGCGCGCAACCTCGGACAACACCGCAATGGGCTTCTGCAGATACTGGACCGAGACGCACAGCAGCGTCGCGTCGACACTCGCAGGATCCAGGGGAAGTCGGGTCGCAGCGTTCAGGTCTTGCACGAAGTGCCGAGTCAGGCGGGGGTTCGCCGCAAGTTCCGAGGCGTTCAAGCCGTGGCCGATGACCCGCGCGAAGATCCTGTCCGCCGGCAGGTGGCTGACCCAGCTCGACATCAGGTCGAGGATCGTTCCTCCGGCCGGAACGACGTCCCGGTAGAGGCGCGTGACCGCGGCGATCGCTGCGGCGTCGATATGCGTGACGAAGCGCGGTTGACGGTAGAACAGCGGATCAGGGCTCGGATCGTTCTTGGCGAACGCCTCGGGCGGGAAATTCGCAACCGGTCTCATGGGATTCTCGCGCTGCCTGCCGCCGACACGGTGTCCAACGGCGCCGCCGGGCGATCGATCCCCTCCGGCGAGGGGACGATTCGCGTGTCAGGGGGTCGCGCCGCAGGCGGGCCACGCACGGGGTCTCAACGGTCCCGCGACAGCGAGTCCGGCCTGAAGAACAGACCCGCCTGCAGGCTGTCGCCGATCCGGTTCGCGCGCTCGGTGAGGAGCGCCGCCACGTCGGCCGGAAACATCTGCCGGGCCGTCTCCTCGAAGAGCGCCAGCCATCGGGCAAAGTGGGCGGGGGTCAACGCACCGAGCCCCTGATGCTTGCCGAACGGATTGCCCTTGTAGCGGCCGGATCTCAGCAGCACCGAGGACCAGAAATCCTGGATCACCGCGAGGTGGCGGGGCCAGTCCCCGTCGGGGATGGCGCGGGCGAACACCGGCCCGATCAGGGGATCGCGCCGCACCTTGGCATAGAAGGCGGCCAGGAAGGTTCGGAGGCGCGCTTCCGTGAGGGTGTCGGTGAGCATCTGGAACCAACCCATGGTGACACGAGGCGCGACTGCCGAGCCTGTGTCCGGATCGCGTTGTCGGGAGCCGGAGCATGCCGGCGCGGGCGATGCGATGCCAGCTTCGCAACCCTGCCGTCGGATCGCGGGGCACGGATTTGCCCGTCGCGTCGGACGTCTCCGCCGACCGGGCGGGGATTCCGGACCGGGCCAAGGGCGAAGCGCCCGCGGGGTGGCCGCCCTGCGGAGGCTGAAGGCCCGATCCGGGACGGTGAGGAGCGCGGGCGGACGTCGCGACAGCCGCCTGGATCTCGGTCGGTCTGCAAAAACATTCCTCCGCGAAAGCGTGAAAATTCGAAAAACCCTTTCCTTGCGAAATCTTGGCGGGCGCCTGTAAATCGTCTGCACGGGATCGTGATCGCACGGCAACGGTGTCGGCGATCCGCGATCGGGCCCGCGAAGCCCCCCGGCGGCGCGCCGCGGGACCTTGCCCTGCGAAATTTCCCTCGACGCGATCTGCCTCGACGCGATCTGCCTTCCGGAGACGATTCATGACCGACGATACGCCGCGCGGGGCAGCCCCGTCGCGCCGGACGATCCTGCGCGCCGGCCTCGGGGCCGCCGCGCTGGCGCCCCTCGGGATGCCGGCGGTCCGGGCGGCCGAGCGGACCGTGCGCCTGAGCTACCAGCGCTCCTCGACCCTGCTCACCATCCTGAAGGCGAAGGGCACCCTGGACGAGCGACTGAAGCCCCTGGGCTTCGCGCCCTCCTGGCATCTCTTCACCAGCGTGATCGAGCCGATGAATGCCGGGGCCGTGGATCTCCACGCGGACGTCGCGGACGCGGTGCCGATCTTCACCCAGGCGGCCAACGCGCCACTGACCTTCTATGCCCGCGAGGTCGGCTCCCCCGCGGCCGAGGCCATCATCGTTCCCGAGGAATCGCCGATCCGCTCCATCGCCGACCTGAAGGGGCGCACCGTCGGCGTCTCGCGCGGGTCGGGCTGCCACTTCATCCTGGCGGCCGCCCTCAGACGCGCGGGCCTCGCTTTCGGCGACATCAAGCCGGCCTATCTCCAGGCGCCGGAGGGCCTCGCGGCCTTCGGCCAGGGCAGCCTCGACGCCTGGGTGATCTGGGACCCGTTCCTCGCCATCGCCCAGGCCAAGCGGCCGGTGAGGGTGCTGGCCGACGCCACCGGCCTGTCGAGCTACCACCGCTACTACCTCGCCAACGACCGGTTCGTGGCCGAGAACCCGCGGGTGGTCGGGGTGGTCTACCATGCGCTCCGGGAGGCGGGCCGCTGGGTCAAGGCCGAGCCCGATGCGGCGGTGGCGCTCCTCGCGCCGATCTGGGGCGACCTCTCCCCGGAGGTGGTCGCCACCGTGAACCGGCGCCGGACCTACGACGTGACGCCGGTGGTGCGGGCCGAGCTCGGCGAGCAGCAGGCCATCGCCGACACCTTCCGTGAAGCCAAGCTGATTCCCCGCGACCTCGACGCGACCGCGGTGAATACCTGGCAGCCGCCGGCGGAACGGGGCTGAGGCCGATGACCCATCCGCTCCGCTTCGGGATCTGGGCCGCCGTCCACGGCGCGCGCGCCTCCCATCACGATCCGGACGAGCCGGACGACGCCAGCTGGGAGCGCAATCGCGCCCTCGTGCTGGAGGCCGAGGCCCTCGGCTTCGACGCCGTGCTCGTCGCCCAGCACACGGCCAATCCCTACGACGACGGGCGCGACCAGCTCGAGGCCTGGACGGCCTCGGCCGCGCTGGCCGCCCTGACCCGGCGGATCGAGATCATCGCGGCGATCAAGCCCGGGCTCTACCATCCCGTGGTGCTGGCCAAGATGGCCCTGCAGATCGAGCACATCGCCCGTGGGCGCTTCGCCCTCAACCTCGTGAATGCCTGGAACCGGGCCGAGTTCGAGCGGGCCGGCCTGCCCTTTCCGGCCCACGACGCGCGCTACGCCTACGGCGCCGAGTGGATCGGCCTCGTGGACCGGCTGATGCGGGGCGAGCGCGTGACGCATGCGGGGCCGCACTTCCAGGTCGCGGATTACCAGCTCCGCCCGGCCGGCAGCTTCCGGCCGCGCCCGACGATCTATCTCGGTGGCGAATCCGAGCCGGCCCGCGCCCTCGCGGCGGAGCGGGCCGACGTCTGGTTCATCAACGGCCAGCCCCTCGCGGAGGTCGAGGCGCTGATCGCCGACGTCGCCCGCCGGCCCGCCGTCAACGGGCCCCTGCGCTACGGACTCTCGGCCTTCGTCATCGCCCGCGACACCGATGCGGCGGCGCAGAGCGAGCACGCGCGCCTGCTGGCCCTGGCCGACCGCGACGCCGTGCTGCGGGCCGACACGCGGGCGCGTACGGATACGGCGAGCGTGATGTTCGCCAAGACCGACGCGGCGGCCTCCCGGCATGTCGGGACCAACGGCGGTACCGCCGCCGGCCTCGTCGGCAGCTACGACACCGTCGCGGCCCGCATCCGCGCCTTCCATGCCGCCGGCATCGAGCTGTTCATGCTGCAATTCCAGCCGTTCGAAGCCGAGATGCGACGCTTCGCCGAGCAGGTCCTGCCCCGGGTGCGCTGAGACTCAGGCGCGGGCGACGAACCGCTGGTGGACGGCCATGCCCACCAGCATGGCGGCGACGAAGACCGACACCGGTAACACCCCCGTCGACAGGGCCGCGACGGCGGGCCCGGGGCAGAGGCCCGACAGGCCCCAGCCGATGCCGAATAGGGCCGCGCCCCCGATCAGCGGTCCGTCGATCCGTCGGTTCGTCGGAAGGTCGAAGGCCGCCGCGAAGACTGGGCGCGGCAGGCGTCGGGCCAGGGCGTAGCCGAAGCCTGCGACGCTCACCGCACCGCCGAGAACGAAGGCGAGGGTCGCGTCCCAGGTCGCCCGCCCGTCGAAGGCGCCGGTCACGTCGAGGAAGCCCTGGACGCGAGCCGGGTCGAGCATGCCCGAGAGCGACAGGCCGAGCCCGAAGATCAGCCCTGCGGCGAGGGCCGAGAGCAGGCGGAGCGCCGCGCTCATGCCAGCCCCCGCAGAAGCGCCACGGTCAGCATGCCGGCCCCCAGGAAGGTCAGGACCGCGGCCAGGGAGCGTGGCGAGAGCCGGGCGAGGCCGGCGACGCCGTGACCGCTGGTGCAGCCCGAGCCGAGGCGGGTGCCGAACCCGACGAGGAGGCCGGCGACCACGAGCACCGGCAGGGAAGCGACGAAGCGCATCGCCGGCCAGGCCCCGGTGGCGAGGGCGAAGACCGCCGGGCCGGCGATCAGGCCAGCGACGAAGGCGCCATCGACCCACCGGCGAAGGCCGCGATCCCGGCCGAGGCCGGCCACGAGGCCGCTGATCCCGGCGATGCGCCCGTGGAGGAGCATCAAGAGCGCGACCGACAGGCCGATCAGCGCGCCGCCCGCGAACCCAGACGCATAGCTGTTCATGGGAATCGACCCCGCTCCGCCACCGTATGTCGCCCCTTAGCGCGTCAATCCCTCACCGGGCCATGCCCCAGCGCCGCACGGTGAGCCGCTCGAAGGCCGCGAACACCAGATTCTCGACCACGAGGCCGATGACGATGACGAGGACGAGGCCGGCGAAGACCCGGTCGGTGTAGAGCTCGTTGCGGTTCTGGAAGATGTACCAGCCGAGGCCGCCCCGGCCCGAGGAAGCGCCAAACACCAGCTCGGCCGCGATCAAGGTGCGCCAAGCGAAGGCCCAGCCGATCTTGAGGCCCGACAGGATCGCCGGCAGGGCGGCCGGAATCAGGATCTGCAGGACGTAGGATGGCCCGCGCAGGCCGTAGTTGCGCCCCGCCATCCGCAGGGTCTCGGGCACGCCCTGGAAGCCCGCATAGGTGTTGAGCGCCATCGGCCACAGCACCGAGTGGATCAGCACGAAGATCAGGCTGCCGGAGCCCAGACCGAACCACAGGAGGGCCAGGGGCAGCAGGGCGATGGCCGGCAGGGGGTTGAACATCGCCGTCAGGGTCGAGAGCAGGTCGCGGCCGAACTGGGTCGAGACAGCGAGGGTCGTGAGCCCGAAGGCGAGCGCGATACCGGCGACGTAGCCCTGCACCAGCACGGTCAGCGAGATCCGCACCCGGTCCAGCAGCTCACCGTTGGCGAGGCCATCCGCGAGCGCGGTCATCGTGGCGAGGAATCCGGGCAGCAGCAGGTCGTTGTCCTGCCAGCGCGCCAGCCCCTCCCAGAGCAGGGCCAGGGCTGCGATGATGAGGCCCTTGCGCAGCCAGTCCTGCTGCCACAGCCGCGTGCCGAGCGGCAGCGTGCGCTCCAACGGAGCCTCCACGAACGGCGCGAGCACCCGGTCGTATTCCGGGCGGATCGGCGGCGCCAGAGCGCCGGACACGAGATCGGAGCGGGTCGCGAAGACAGTCATCGGACCGCCTCCGCCGGGACGTCGGTGTCGAACAGGCGCGCGTGCAGGCGCTGCACCGCCGCCTGGAAGGCCTCGCTGCCGATGCTGGAGAGATCGAAGGCGTGGCTGTTGAACTCGGCCCGTACCCGGCCGGGATGGGGCGACAGCAGAGCCACCCGGTTGCCGACCACGAGGGCCTCCTCGATGGAATGCGTGACGAACAGCAGGGTGAAGCGAGCCTCGTCCCAGAGGGCGAGCAGTTCCTCCTGCATCCGCCGCCGGGTCAGGGCGTCGAGGGCCGCGAAGGGCTCGTCCATCATCAGCACCCGCGGCTGCATCGCCAGGGCGCGGGCGATGGCGACCCGCTGTTTCATTCCGCCGGAGAGCTGGTGCGGGTAGCTATCGGCGAAGGAGGTGAGTCCGACCTTGTCGATGTAGTGGCGCGCGCGCTCCTGCGCCTCGCGCCGGCCCAGCGCCTTGGCGGCCCGCAGCGGGAAGGCGACGTTCTGCGCCACCGTCTTCCAGGGCGGCAGCTGGTCGAACTCTTGGAACACCACGATACGGTCAGGCCCAGGCGCGCGCACCGGCGCGCCCGCCAGGGTGATCGAGCCCTCCACCGGCGTGATGAAGCCGGCCGCCGCCTTGAGCAGGGTGGACTTGCCGCAGCCCGATGGCCCAAGCAGGACGAAGCGGTCGCCCCCATAGATGTCGAGGTCGATCCGGTGTGTGGCACGAACGACCCGCTGCGGCGTGCGGTACTCGAGGGTGACGCCCCGGATCTGCAGCAGGGGCGACGGGTCGCGTGCGGGCGCAGGCGCGCGCTCCGATGCCGGTCGGGCAGGGGCAGCCTCGCGCCGGACGCCGCCGCGCGGAGGCGGTTCGGCCAGTTCGAGGACGGACAGGTCGGACAGGGTGGCGGCGGAGATCATGGCCGGCCGCTCAGCTGCCGGTGGTGATGCGCGGATCGGCGAAGAAGTAGTCGCCGATCGCCTGGGGCGCGGTCTTGATCGCCCCGACCCGATGCATGAACTGGCCGAGGCCCAGGGTATTCTCCGGCGTCACCTTGAAGGTCACGGCCGGGTTGGTGATGATCGTCTTCAGCAGTGCCGGATCGAGCTTGCTGTTGGTCGTCCGGATGTAGATCTCGGCCGCCTTTTCCGGGTTCTCGGTGATGAACTTCGCCGCCTCGTCGAGCGCATCCAGGAAGGCCTTGTAGGTCTTCGGGCTGGATTTGTAGAACGCCTCCGTCCCATACAGCACGGTCGAGGAGGCCGGGCCGCCCTGGACGTCGTAGGAGTTCAGGACGATGCGGGCCTTCGGATTCTCGGCCAACTCCTGCTCCTGGAAGGGCGGGTTGCCGAAATGCCCGGAGATCTCCGTGCCGCCCTTGATGATCGCGGCCGCCGCCTCCGGATGCGGGACCGCGACACTGATCCGGTCGAGCTTGGCGAATTCCTGGTCGCCCCAGAGCTTTGCCGAAGCCCATTGCAGGATGCGCGACTGCACCGAAACGCCCACCGCCGGGACCGCGATCCGGTCCTTCTCGCCGAAGTCGGCGATGCTCTTCACATCGGGATTGTTGGTGACGAGGTAGTAGGGAAAGTTGCCGAGAGAGGCGACGCCCTTGACGTTTTGCCGGCCGCGGGTGCGGTCCCAGAGGGTGAAGAGCGGCCCGACGCCGGCCCCGGCGACCTCGATGTTCCCCGACAGCAACGCGTCGTTGACCGCGGACCCGCCCGAGAGTTGGACGTAGTCGACCTTGATGTCGAGGCCGGCCGCCTTGCCGTGCTTCTCGATGAGCTTCTGGTCCTCGACCACGTTGAGGAGCAGGTAGACGACGCCGAACTGCTTGGCGATCCGCAACTGGCCCTCGGCCGCCGCCGCGACGCCGGAGAGCGCCGTGCACAGCGCCAGCCCCCCGAGCAGGGCACCCGCCAGCCGTCGCGAGAGGATGGTGTGTTGCCTGATTGTCATCTTGCCCGCCGCGATTTTATTTTGGAGACGACGTCTTGCTCGGAGGAGCCATTTCGTCTGAAGAGAATTAGACAATCCAGGTCGACATTGCGCTCCGGATCGATGCCGAAGATCTTATCCTGGGACCGAGCCGGGTCAATAAAAGCGAACTCTCTATTGTGGAGTTGCCGGAGACCGTTCATGTTCCAGGGCTCGGGCTCCGGAGAGCATTTCTCCCGGCGAGCAATTTAGCGCCGGACGCCGTGCTCTGACGCGGGAAAGTGCCGCTTTCTCTTGCTGTTCAGTCTTGCCGGCCAGTCTTACCGGCCGCGCGGCCAATCTGGGGGAAACGCTCCCCCGGCGCTCCTGCCATCTGCCGAGCCGAAATTCGATTGGGCGTCCCGACTAAGAATACTCTCCGTCCTGGCCCACTTGGAGGCTGTTTCTCTCGTCCTGGATCGAAGAAAAAAAGACTGTTTCGTTGATCGCCCCCTCCGAATACGGTTGAATATCGGCCTTCGCGGCACCGTCGATCCTGTCCGCTCGCGCTCCGTCGCGTGCGGCCTCCGCGCCTCGATCCTCCCACCCTCGTCCGGATTCCGTCCCATGCCCCCTGACGCCCTGCGCCGGCCTGCGCATCGACGCGGTTTTCTTCGCCTCGCCGGCGCCACCGTCGGCGGGGTCGGAGTCGCTGCGGCGGCCCGCGCGGCGGGCGGCATCGAACCTCTGGAGGTTCCCCCGTGGAGCCGTACCCCCGGGGCGCCGGTGGCCTCGCCGGCCTATGGTCAGCCGTCTCCGTTCGAGCGGCTGGGACGCCGGCCGCGGACGCCGCCGCCTTTTCCGGGAGCGGCCTCGACCGGCACGCCGCTGCAGCATCTGCACGGCATCATCACCCCGAACGGCCTCCACTTCGAGCGTCACCATGCCGGCGTGCCGGCGATCGACCCGGAGCGGCACCGGCTGGCAATCCATGGCCTCGTGGAGCGCCCCCTCGTCCTGACCATGGACGACCTGCTGCGGATGCCCGCCGTGTCGCGCATCCACTTCCTCGAATGCTCGGGTAATACGCCCTGGCTCGGTGCCAAGCCGTCTTGGACCCTGCAGGAGAGCCACGGCCTGCTCTCCTGCTCAGAGTGGACCGGGGTCGAGCTCGCTACGCTGCTCGACGAGGTCGGCGTGAGGCCGGGCGCCGCCTGGATCCTCGCCGAGGGCGCCGACGCCTCTGGGATGACCCGCAGCCTTCCTCTCGACCTCGCCCGCGACGGCGCGATCCTGGCCTACGCCCAGAACGGCGAGCGGCTGCGGCCGGAGCAGGGCTATCCCCTGCGGCTGTTCGTGCCCGGCGTGGAGGGCAACCTCAGCGTCAAGTGGCTGCGCCGCCTCAAGGTCGGGGACCAGCCGTTCCAGACCCGCGAAGAGACCGCGAAATACACCGACCTGATGCCGGACGGCACGGCGCGGCAGTTCACCTTCGTGATGGAGGCCAAATCCGTCATCACCGCGCCCTCGGGGGGCGAGCGCCTGGGCGAGCCGGGCTTCCGCGAGATCCGGGGCCTCGCCTGGACCGGGCGGGGCCGGATCGCTCGGGTCGAGGTCTCCACGGACGGGGGTGCCCGCTGGCAGCCGGCGGCCCTCGAGGGTCCGATCCTGCCGCGCTGCCTCACCCGGTTCCGCCTGCCCTGGCGCTGGGAGGGCGGCCCGGCCCAGCTCCTCAGCCGCGCCACCGACGAGACCGGCTACGTCCAGCCCGACCGCGCCGCCCTGGTCTCGGTGCGGGGCACCCAATCCTTCTACCACAACAACGCGACGTTCGGCTGGCGGGTCGCCGCCGATGGAGGCGTCAGCCATGCGGGTTAGCCTCCTCGGATCCCTCGCCTGTCTCGTCCTGACCGGTGCGGCCCTGGCCGATCCCGGCGGACCCGCCGCGGGCCTGCACGGCTCGTCGGCCCGCCTCGGGATCGGCCGCGTGGCCACGCCGGAGGTCGTGGCTGCCTGGGACATCGACGTCCGCGCCGACGGTCGGGGCCTGCCCCCGGGCCACGGCAACGTCCGCGACGGCGCCGTCCTGTTCGAGGCGCGCTGCGCGGCGTGCCACGGGACGAAGGGCGAAGGCGGCAGCGCCGACGCCCTCGCCGGTGGCCAGGGCTCGCTCGCCACGCCGAAACCGGTCCGGACGGTGGGCAGCTACTGGCCCTACGCCACCACCCTGTTCGACTACATCCGTCGCGCCATGCCCGTCGATGCGCCGCAATCTCTCAGCGCGGACGAGACCTACGCCCTGAGCGCCTACGTCCTCCACCTCAACGGCCTCCTCCCCGAGGACACCGTGCTGGACGCCGGCACGCTCCCGAAGGTGGCGATGCCGAACCGGCACGGCTTCACCGGAGAAGCACGCCCCGACATCCCGGTGGCGGCCCGTTGAGCCGGCCGGAATCGGCCGCGCAGGACAAGCTTGCTTCCGGGAGCCGTCCGGAAGGAAGGCTGTGCCCGCAAGCGGTCGATCTTTGGAAACCGCTGTCATTGACCCGGGACGACCCGGATCGGCACACTTCCCTCAGGTTCGACGTACCCGTCGGTGCCTCGCGACGGCCCGCTCGCGGGCCCCGGATCGCGCCAACGACGCCTCCCTAGTCACCACCCTCGAGCGACGACGTACAGACCGGAGAAAGCGATGGTTCTCGGAGATCAGGTTGTGTTCGCCCGGCTCGACGTAGCCGATGCCCTCGGAATCTGGCGCCACGCCACCGGGCGCATCGTCGACGTCCTGCCGGCCTGGGACGGAGCGCAGGTCGTGGACGTCCAGTTCGAGGGACACGGCCTCCTGGTGGGCTACATCGCCGCCCTCTTCCAGCGCATCGGTTGAGGCCGATGCCGCCACGCGCCACCCGGACGTCCCGATCCGCATGACCGCCGGCAGCCAGGCCTCGCGCGTTCAAAGCAATCTTCTCCGCCCGCCCCTGCGCAGCGTGAGCCAGACCACGGCCGGCTCCGACGTCTGGCGGGCGATGCGCGCCGAGGCGGAGGCGGCTCTCATCGAGGAGCCGCTCTATGCCGGCATCATCCAGGCGACGGTGCTCGACCAGCCGAGCCTGATCCACGCCTTCGCCTACCGCCTCGCCCATCGCCTGGGCGACGGCGACCTGGCGCGGCTTTCCACCCGCGACCTCTGCCTCTCGGCCTTCGAGGCCGACCCGCATGCGGGCGAGCACGCGGTGCGCGACCTCGTGGCCATCCGCGAGCGCGACCCGACCTGCCGGCGCTACCTCGACCCCTTCCTGTTCTACAAGGGGCTGGCGGCTCTCGAGGGCTATCGGGTGGCGCACTGGCTCTGGCACCAGGGCCGCGCCACCCTGGCACTCCACATCCAGAGCCGGATCTCCGAGGTGTTCGGGGCAGATATCCACCCGGCGGCGCGGATCGGCTCGGGCGTCTTCATCGACCACGCCACCGGCGTCGTCATCGGCGAGACCACGGTGATCGCCGACGACGTCTCAATCTTGCAGTCGGTGACGCTGGGGGGCAACGGCAAGGAGAGCGGCGACCGCCACCCGAAGATCGAGCGCGGCGTGCTGCTCAGCGTCGGTGCCAAGGTGCTCGGAAACATCCGGGTCGGCGAGGGCGCGAAGGTAGCGGCTGCGGCGGTCGTCCTGCACGACGTGCCGGCCCACACCACGGTGGCGGGCGTACCGGCTCGCGTCGTGTCGCGAATCAGTGCCGCCGAGGACCCGGCCCAGACCATGGATCAGTTCTTCGGCGACGGGATCTAGCGAGTTCGAAGGCCGGACCAGCGTTTCGCGGGACTCCGGCGGACCCGTCTTCCGACTTCCGGCAAGCCCCTGTGACCTGCTGCGCGCGGGGCTCCCCTGCTGGGCGGGCCGGATCTCAGGCCAAATCTTTCCAACAATTCCCCCGGGAATCTATTCTTGGAGATAAATCTCCTTTTTTAATCCAGATTAGTAGCATGTAATTTTATAAGCGTCTCGGTGGAGAGTTCGTTTAACTTTTATGCCGCCAAATATGGAATATTATTCCATTGACGCAGCGTTGGCACGACGTCTAGAACCGCGTCACTCCGGAACTTTACAAATATTCATTCCGGACAGAGTAAGACTTAATCGCGGTCGCCACAGCGCTGTTCTCGAACGCGCAGTCACTCGATTGTGCTCGTGCCGATGCATGGCCGAATGCGCACGGCATCACCCGACAATTCAGACGGAGACGACGAACCATGAGCGGACAGGGGCAAAGCGTGGGCGCATCCGCAGCACGCAATCTATCGACGGCGACCGTCACGTCGGTCCAGAACCTCGCCAACACCCCGCGCTGGCTCCTGCGGCTCCTGCCCTTCGTCAACGTGGATGGCGGCGTCTACCGCGTGAACCGACGCGCCGTCGTGCTGGCCAAGCCCGGCCGCATCGAGTTCGCCGCCGCCGACAAGGCGCGCGCGATCAGCCCCGCCTCCCTGCGCGCAGTGCCGCCCTTCAGCCGGCTGGGCGATGCCGAGCTCGCGGCCCTCGCCGACCGGTTCACCGAGAGCAAGCACAAGGCCGGCGAAACGATCTCGGAAGGCGGCGCGGGCGACCGCAGCCTGACCATCGTCGCCGACGGCACCGTCGAGCTGTCGCTGTCCGGTCCCTACAAGAATCGCCTGCGCTCGGGTCTCGCCACCCGCGGCGACTTCTTCGGCGACGACACCCTCACGGGAGCCGGCCAGCCCGCTCCCGCCGTCACGGCGCTCTCGGCCGTCACGCTGCTCACCCTCGACCGGGCGGCCCTCGACGACGATGCCGTCAAGAACCGCATCGCGCAGTATGTCGAGGATCGCGACCGCCTGAAGGGGCACACGAACAGCCACGGCGAGCAGGGCATCGAGTTGCTCGCCGTGCACACCGGCGCGCCCCGCCTGCCGACCACCTTCGTGGATTACGAGATCGACCCGCGCGAGTACCACCTCTCGACGATCCAGACGATCCTCAACACCCACACCCGCGTCACCGACCTCTACTCCAACGAGATCGACCAGCTGCGCGAGCAGATCCGCCTCACGGTCGATGCCGTGAAGGAGCGGGAGGAGTGGGAGCTGCTCAACAATTCCGAGTTCGGCCTTCTGAACGAGGTCGGCGGTCGCCAGCGCATCCCGACCCGCGGCGGCCCGCCCACCCCGGACGACCTCGACGAGCTGCTGACGCTGGTCTGGAAGAAGCCCGCCTTCTTCGTCGCGCACCCCCGCGCCATCGCGGCCTTCGGCCGGGAAGCCACCCGGCGCGGCGTGCCCCCAGTGGTGATCCACCTGTTCGGCGCGCCCTTCATCACCTGGCGCGGCGTGCCGCTGGTGCCGAGCGACAAACTGCCGATCGACACCGATCCGGTCACCGGCGCTCAAACCACCTCGATCCTGCTGCTGCGGGTCGGCGAGGGCGAGCAAGGCGTGGTCGGCCTGCAGAAATCCGGTGTCACGGGCGAGATCGAGCCCGGCCTGTCGGTGCGTTACATGGGCACCAACGACCATTCCATCGCCTCGCACCTGGTGACCCGCTACTTCTCCGCCGCCGTGCTGGTGGAGGACGCGATCGCCCGCCTCGATAACGTGCTCCTGGGCAACTACCATGACTACGCCTGAGGCTGGCGTGTTGGGATCGTCCGCCTTCGGCCTCCCCACGGGCGCGGCCGGCGACACGGCGCATGCCGACTTGGTCGGGCGCCTCGCCCGCGAGATCTACGGCCAGGAGCAGGCGGCGTCCGCGCTCCTGGCTCCCGCGCTGCCGGTCGCGCCGCAGATTCCCCAGCAAGCTCCCCAGGGTCTGGAGAGCCTTGCCCAGGGCCCCGGGCAGCCCGCGCTGCCGAGTACCGCCATCGGTACGCCCTCGGGCACCCTGCCGGCGGGCTTCCAACCCGACGCCTCGGCGCTCGGGGCGCGCAACTTCGGTGGCCCGAGCGTCGGGCTGCCGGGTCTGACCGGACCGTCGGCCGCAAACCCGTTCGGCGCAACGCCCGCACCGGCGGGCGCTGGCTTCCTCGAGACGGCGGCGATCCCCTCGGTCCATCCCCTCGCCGACCCATTGTCAGCGCGGCGCGACCCATTGTCAGCGCGGCGCGGCCTGCCGGAGTTCTTCGTGCCCACCGTCCAGGAGGTGGCCGCCTTCCTGCCCGGCGGCTCGGACCTGCACCGGACGATCGCCCAGGACCATCCGCGCGCGAACGCTTTCGCACATGCGATCGCACCGAGCCTCGTGCCGGCCGATCCATCGCAGCGCGGCGGGGACGTCGCCCAGGAAAACTTCAAGCGCGAAAACCTCCAGCGCTCGGGGCGGCTCTCGGGTGAACCCGTGCACGCGGCGCAGCGGGGCGGCGACACGGCGTCCGCGTCGGGCGACTATTACTTCCTGACGGACTCCTTCCAGACGGCCTCGCGGCACCCGTCGAAGCCGCACGCCTCCCCGCGCGCCGAGCCCTCACGGCACGGCGGGCCGGCCCCGCGCGTGACCTCCCATGGGTCGAGCCCGGTCGCGGCGCCCTTCGACGTCGAGCGCGTCCGCAAGGACTTCCCGGCCCTGCATCAGAGCGTGAACGGCCATCCGCTGGTCTGGCTCGACAACGCGGCGACCACCCACAAGCCGCAGAGCGTCATCGACGCCACGTCGGAGTTCTACGGCCGTCACAACTCGAATATCCACCGGGCCGCCCACACCCTGGCCGCCCGCGCGACGGACTTGTTCGAGGGTGGCCGCGAGCGGGTGCGGCGCTTCCTCAACGCACCGTCGAAGGACGACATCGTCTTCCTGCGGGGCACCACCGAGGCGATCAATCTCGTGGCCAATTCCTACGGCCGCGCTCATGTGGGACCGGGCGACGAGATCATCGTCAGCCAGATCGAGCACCACGCCAACATCGTCCCCTGGCAGCTCCTGACCCAGGCCACCGGCGCGACCCTGCGGGTGATCCCGGTCGACGACCGCGGCGAGATCATCTTCGAGCAGTTCGCCGCTCTGCTCTCGGGCCGCACCAAGATCGTCTCTGTGACCCATGTCGCCAATGCGCTCGGGACCATCAATCCGGTGGCGGAGATCATCGCGCTGTCCCATGCCTACGGCGTGCCGGTGCTGGTGGATGCGGCGCAGTCCTCGCCGCACATCCCCCTCGACGTTCAGGCGCTCGATGCCGACTTCCTCGTCTTCTCCGGCCACAAGGTGTTCGGACCGACGGGCATCGGCGCCCTCTACGGCAAGGCACACCTGCTCGAGGCGATGCCGCCCTGGCAGGGCGGCGGCCACATGATCGAGGACGTCACCTTCGCCCGAACCGTCTACAAGGGCGCGCCGGAGAAGTTCGAGGCCGGCACTCCCGACATCGCCGGCGCCGTGGGCCTCGGCGCCGCCCTCGACTATCTGGAGGGCGTCGGGCTTCCCGGCATCGCCGCCTACGAGCATGACCTCCTCGAATATGCCCAGGCCGGACTTGTCGACGTGAAGGGACTTCGCCTCATCGGCACCGCACGGCAGAAGGCGAGCGTGATGTCCTTCGTCATCGATGGCCATGCCAACGAGGACGTGGCCCGCCACCTCGACGCAAGCGGCATCGCGGTACGCTCGGGCCATCACTGTGCCCTTCCCGCCCTGCGCCGCTTCGGCGTCGATCAGTCGGTGCGGGCCTCCCTGGCCTTCTACAACACGCGTGCAGATGTCGATGCGTTCCTGAAAGGCCTGCACAGTCTGCCGCGACGATAACCCCAAAGGATCTCGCCTCGGTCCCATGTCCTGCGAGGTCCGATGACTGAGGTCCGCAATCGGGCCGCGCCACCTGCAGGTGTATGCCGGGGTTGGGTCCGGGCCGCGTCAAAAGGTCGGGGATCGGGGCTTCTGCGGTCGGGTGATGTCCCGGTTTCGCGAGATTGGGCTGTTCGTCGCGTCGAACAGATTTTTCGGCCGGGAGACGGCCCAGTCGCGTTGATGGTGCGTCTTGGACGGCGGCTCAGCCTCTTCGGCGAGCGACCCGGGCCTTCATTCAGGAGGGAATCCCCTAAAACGCCCACGCTGGCTTCCGCTCCGTCGTGGGGACGGAGTGAAGCGACGGCCCCGTTTGACAGCGTTCCGGCTCCGACGCTGTAAGACCGCCTAAGCCGCTGGAGCGATCGCGTGAGATCCGGCCTGTCGCGCAAGCGCGTAGAAGCTCAGGGCTGCGGCGAAGATCACCGCGCCGAAGGCGGCGGCGATCCCCAGGACCAAGCTGAAGCCGCCGCGGTCGTGCAGAAGGGCGATCATCGGCACCACGAACCCGCTCACGGTGAATCCGAGGAAGTAGCGCACGCTGTAGGCTCTGGCTCGGTAGAGCGGGGGCACGTACCGGGCCACCATCGCATCGTTGATGACGACCTGCCCGTAGAGGGCCGCCATCGTGAGCACGAGGCCGGCCAGGAGCGGCAGGCCCGTGCTCGACGCCGCAATGCCGAGGCCCAGCGGCTGCAGGACGGACAGGCCGAGGAAGAGCGCCGGCAAGCTGTAGCGGTCGATCAGGCGTCCCATCAGCAGCTGCGTCAGGGCTCCGAAGACGAAGACCAGGGTGGCCACGGAACCAATCAGGACGAGGGGCAGGCCGTCGCCGACGCGCTCGTCGACCACCTTGGGCAAGGCGATCGTGGTGATGTTGAAGGTCATTCCGCCCGCCACGATCGCGAAGGCAAAGACCACGAGGAGGGGGATCGGGCGCGCGACCGGGATGATGGGTTTCGCCCCGGCCTTGCCCTGCGATCCGGCACCGTCCCCGGGCACGAGAGCCAGGAACGCCGCCCCGCAGGCGAGGCAGAACAGGCCCGGCACGATGAAGGCTGCCTGCCATCCGAAGGCCGTGGCGAGGAGCGCCGTCACTCCGGAGGCCGTGGCGGCGCCGAGATTGCCCCAGACTCCGTTCACGCCGAGGTCGCGGCCGAGGCGGCGTGCATGGGTCACCAGCATGGTCGAACCGACGGGGTGGTAGATCGCGGAGGCGAGCCCGAGCACACAGAGCCACCCGGTGAATGCCGTCGGGCTGGTCGCACGGGCCACCCCGAGGCAGGACAGGCCGTAGCCGAAGAAGAAGACCGCCAGCATGTTGCGGCGCCCGAACCGGTCTGCGAGCCAGCCCATCGGCAGGGCGCAGAGGCCGAAGGCCACGAAGGCGCCGGTCGCGAGCTTGATCAGCTCGCCGTAGCCGAGGCCGGTCTGGGCCGCGATCGCGATCACGGCGGTCGGGTAGATCAGCAGGACGAAATGATCGAGCGCATGCGCCACGTTGACGAAGCGCAGGGTGCGACGGGACAGGGTTTCGGCATCCATCGGTCGGACATCTCCTCTGGCAGGGACCCTTTCGAATCCCGACTCCGGCCGCCCTCTGCGGGGGGCTTGCCTCCTGTCTAACTGACCCGTTGAATGGCGTCGGGCCGAAGATGTACGCAATCGGGCCAGGGGGGGGGGGGGGGGGGAGCCGTGCGTTCGATCCGGGCGGAGGATTACCAGGATGTCCCGCGCGCCGTCGCGGTGATGCCCAAGACCTTCGCGGCCGGCAGCATTACGGACCTGCATCAGCATCCACGGGCGCAACTGCTCTACGCCACCGCGGGCCTGATGATGGCCACCGCCGAGGACGGGACCTGGGTCGTGCCTGAGGGGCATGCCCTTTGGATCCCACCCGGCCTGCCGCACGCGGTCGTTATGCACGGGGATGTGGCGATGTGCTCGGCCTACCTCGCGGAGGGGGCGATCTCCGGCTTTCCCCGCCGGGCCCGGGTGATCGAGGTCTCGGCACTGCTGGCCGCAGCCCTGGTCGCCCTGACGAACGAGCCCGTGCTCTACGACGAGTCCGGGCGGGGCGGGCACCTGGCGGCCCTGATCCTCGATGAGATCGGCCGCACCACCGAGACTCGCCTGACCCTGCCCCTGCCGCGCGATCCTCGGCTTCGCCGGGTCTGCCTCGGCCTGATCCGCGATCCTGCCCGAGCGCTCGACCTCGACGCCTGGGCCGAGCAGGCGGGCCTGAGCCGTCGGACCCTGACGCGGGGATTTCGCCGGGAGACGGGCCTGACTTTCGGACAATGGCGGGCGCGGGCCCGCGTGGTGCGCGCCCTGGCCCTGGCCGCCGACGGCCGGCACCCGCGCCAAGTCGCGGCATCGGTCGGCTACCGGAGCCTTCAGGCCCTGCGCAGCAGGACGGATGCCTTGGTCGGCAATACGCGGGATACCTGAAGAGACGCCACTCGTGGACAGGAAGGTCTGGGAGGCGGCATCGCCCAAGAAAAAAACCTGCCCGATCAGAGACCGGGCAGGCATCGGGATCGAACCGTAACGATCAGGCGATCAGCAATCGTCGCCCTTCTTACCGAGCTCCTGGTTCGCGCCCGCGTTGTTCATGGCGCCAACGGTCCCGGGCGAGGCGGGCTGCTGGCCGCCGGCGAGGTTCTTGCTGGACGTGCCGACGCCGCCGCCCTGATCGTTCTTGGCGTCCGCGCCGGGCTTGTCGCCCACCATCTGGTTGGCACCGACGTTGTTCATGGCGCCGACGGTTCCGGGCGAGGCGGGCTGCTGTCCACCGGCGAGGTTCTTGCTGCCCTGATCGGCGGCCGAGCTCTTGTCGTTCGCAGCCTGCTGACCGGGGCTGTTGCCCTTCGTCGAACCGGTATTGCAGGGGGCGGCGAGCGCGGTCCCGGCGGTGAGCGCGAAGATGGCAGCAGCGCCGGCAATCGTCGAGAATTTCACTTGGCGTTCCTCCGAAGATGGTATCGCGAAGTATAATTCCGCACTGGGAGTTCGGTTCCCGGCCGCGACGGATCGTTCTGCAAAAGGATCTGCCAAGATATCCTCAGCTGATCATCCGGGATTTTCTGTCGCAGGCTACGTTGAAACACGAAGCTCTATCGCCCATCGACCGACAGACTCTGGACGCCGACGAAGTCCTGCGTCGGTCAACCTATCTCGATCGATCCTGATTTCGAGAGTCGTGATCCCACGGTCCGGCAGGAACCGACGGCGCCGGTGTTTCCGCCCGATCCGCGCACCGCCGGCTGACCGGCGGCAGGCCGATCGGCCGGGGCTTAGCCCGGCCGAAACGCAGGTTCGGGGTTCGGTGTGGACGCCCCGGATCAGCCGAAGATGCCGTCGTTGAGAACGGTGCGGTTCTCGACGAAGCCGAACTGCAGGAAGTGCTGCATCGGGTCGAGGCCGGCCTGGGCCACGTCCGGGTTGGCCTTGAGGTAGGCCTTGGTGTCGAAGTCGGCCGCCGGATCCCGGCCCTCCTTGACGCCGAAGGTCTCGTAGTGGTCGAGCGGGTTCATGCCCGCCCGGGCCACGTCGGTGTAGGCCCCCAGGTAACCCTTGGTGTCGAAGATCGCGTTGGGATCGCGGCCCTCCTTCCAGCCCGTGGCGTCGAAGTGCTGGCGTGCGAAGGCGAAGGTGTCGCCGCCCGCCCGTGAGGCCGCGAGGGCCACGTCCGTATTGGCGAGCAGGTAGTACTCCGCATCGAAGCCGCCCTTGATGTCGGTGGGCCGGCCCACGGCCGCGAAGGTGGCGCGCCCTTCCGCTTGGCCGAACTCGAGGTAGTGCGCCAGCGGGTTGACGCCGGCCGCCTTCACGTCGGGATTGCGGGCGAGGTAGGCCTCGTTGTCGAAGGCGGCGCCCGGGTCGCGTCCCTCCTTCCAACCGCCCTGGGCGTACTGCGTCAGCGGGTTGGCGCCGGAGGCGGCCACGTCCGGGTTGGCGGCGAGGTAGCCCTTGGTCGAGAAGAAGGCGTTCGGGTCGCGGCCCTCGCGGGCGCCGAACTGGGCATAATGGTCGTCGGCGTCCAGGCCGGAGGCCAGGACGTCCTTGTACCGGGCGAGGTAGTAGAGGTCGTTCACCAGCGGATTGGCGTCGTTGAGGACGATGGTCGTGTCCGAGAACAGGATGCGCTCGAAGCCGCCGATCGTGTCGCGGCCCTCCGGCCCGGTGACGATGGTGAAGTTGCCGTCCTGCGTGACCTGCGCGTCGGCGAGGCGCGACTGGAAGATCAAGGTGTCGTTGCCGACCGCGCCGGCGATGCCACCGCCCATCAAGATGTCGTCGCCGAGGCTGTTGACGATGATGTCGTCCCCGGCGCCGCCCGCCAGCATGTCGCTGAAGGCCGTGCCCTGGAGGGTGTCCCCGCCGTCCGTGCCGGTCTTGGCGGTCCCGCGCTGGAACACGGTGTCGGCCCGAGCCGAGAGATTCTGGATGCGCAGGTCGCCGGCCGGTCCGGTATCGGCGGTGCCGTAGGGCGTGACGGCGTGGAACGCCTTCAGGTACTCGGCCAAAGCGTCCTGCTCGGAGCCCTTGGCCGCGAAGGTCTCGGTGTCGGGAAGGGTGACCGGGGCGGCGTCGCGCAGGGCGATCTTGTTCTCGCCATAGGCCGGGAAGGGATAGTTGTCGCCCCCTAAGCCCGGCGCCGAGGCGGTGCCGGTGGCGAGGAAGTCGAGCGTCACGACCTTGATGGCGCGGCCGGCATCGCCCACCACCTGGCCGTTCTGGACCAGGGTGTCGAGGACGCGGCCGTCGGCATCGATGATCGCCGCGTTGACGATGCGCTGGCCCTCACGGCTGACGTTGCCGTTCACATCGAGGGTCTGGGCCTGCTTCGTGGCATCGAAGCTGTAGGAGATACCGCCGACCTGGGCGAACTGGCCCGGGGTCGCTCCCGGCGCCACCGCGGCGACGCCGTGCTCGAGGATGCGCTCCAGCTCGGCGGCCGTGACGGTGACGACCGCGAGGTTGTTGTTGAAGCGCAGGGAGTTGGTGACGTCGAGTTGCGAGATATCGCCGGCCTGCTTGCCGGCCGAGGGGTTGGCCGCCGGGGGCAGCTCACTGGTGCCGCCGCCGGCCGTGGAGAAGGAGCCGATCGAATCGCGGATGCCGCCGCCGTTCTTGATCGAGACCGTGACGCCCGCATCGAACTGCTTGGCGTACCAGAGGTTCGCATCCGACGAGAGGTCGCCGAGGTTGGTCTCCTCGGTGCGGACCTCGCCGCGCCGGCCCTCCAGATAGACGCTGGTGCGGCCGAGGATGTTGCCGTCCTGCTGGCGGATCACGTCGGCGATGCCGGCGGTCTCCTGAACGCCGTCGTTGTCGGCGTCGAGCCCCTCGATCACCTCGCGGACGAGGAAACCCTTGGATCCGGGGGTGAACGCGGCGGCCGTCGAGCCGTAGAGCCCGGCCACGGTGGCGTCGTCCACCGCGACCGCACCGCTGGTGGCCGGGTTCACCGACTCGCGGATGACGTTGCCCCGCTCGTCGAAGGTGACGTTGAGGCGGCCGAGATAGGAATATTCGGAGGCGGTGTTCACCAGGAGCAGGGTCTGGCCGCTGGCATTGGTGTAGAATTGCGGGTAGCCGCCCGCGGCCGTGTCGCCGGGAAGCAGGCGGTCGTCGCCATCGGCCAGCAGAGTATGCGAGCCACCGCCGATGAGCACGTCGACGTTGCGCAGCAGCGGCGCCAGGGCCTGCTCGTTGGCGAGCTGCTGCAGGTGCGTGCCGACGATGACCTTGTTCACGTCCGGGTTGGCGGCGAGCACCCGATCGACCTCGGCGTTGATCTGCTGGGCCAGCAGGGCGATGTTGTCCTGGCCGGTGAAACCGTCCAGCGTGACGTTGCCGAGGGTCGTCAGCAGCGGCTCAAGCTGGGTGGTGGCGCCCACGAAGGCGATCTTCTCGCCGTTCTCGACAAGGATCGTGGACTTGGCGATCTTGTCCGCCCCCGTGCCCGTCTGGGTCGAGGCCGGGCCGGTCTGGGCGAAGGTGGCGTTCGAGAGGTTCGGGTTGACCAGCCCCGAGAGCGCCGCTTCCCGCGAGAAGTTCAGGTTGGCGGAGAGGTAGGGGAACTGCGCGCCGACCCAGGTGTCGTCGGCATTGCCCGCCGCAGTGCCGAGATTGGCCCCGATGATGTTGGCCACCTCGGTGGGCCCCGAATCGAACTCGTGGTTGCCGAACACCGCCGCCTGGACGCCGATGATGTTCTGGATGGTGATGTCGGCCCGGCCCACCGAGGCCGCGAGCTTGGTGTAGGCGGCCGACCCGGTGAGCCCGTAGAGCTGGTTGTAGACACCGTTATAGGTCGCGGCGAGCTGCGGATCGGCGCCCGCGATGAAGAACGGACTCGGGATCCAGCCGTCACCGGTGGAGAGGGTGATCGAGTTCGGTGTCGCGTCTTCGAGCTTGTCGACGATGGCGGCGAAGTTCGCAGCGCGCTGCGTGGCGAGCAGGCCGGCCTCCCAGTCGGAGGCGTGCAGGATCTGGAGCGTGTAGGTCATGGCCGGCGGGGTCTCCGTCGTGAAGTCGAGCTGGTCCTGAGGGATGCCGGCGAAGGCGTTGCCGGCCGTGTCGAGGAGGGCGCCCGCCGGGACGATCACGTCGTAGGCGGTACCGGCCCTGAGATCGGTGCCTGGGTCGATCGTCACCGTGGTGCCGCTGATGGAGACCTGGGAGGTGTCGCCGACCGCGATGGCGTGGGTGTCGCCGGTCCCGTCCGTGATCGTGAGGGTGCCGCTGCCGGCCCGCACCGCCTCGCTGAAGGTCAGGACGATGCTGGCGCCCACCGCCACCTTGAGGGTATCGTCGGCCGGCGTCGCGGAGACGAGGCGCGGCGCGGTCTGGTCGAGGCGCAGCCCGACCAGGATCGGGTCGTGGTCGGATTCACGGGCGGGAACGAGCCCGTCGAAATAGGCGGCGGAGCGGCCGAAATCGAGGTTGTAGTCGATGGCATCCGCCTCGTCGGCGTTGATGTGCCACTCGGTGACGCCGGTGACCTGGCGGTTCAGACTCGCATTGGCCAGCGCGTGGTCGAGAGCGCCGTAGGCCCCGTCGAAGACGTAGGAATACGGGTTGGCGAGGCGGTCCTCGGCGGGGTTGGTGAAGCCGCCGGCCTTGAGGACGTCGAGGGCGTCCTCCTTGATGTAGGCGTTGAAGTCGCCGAGCAGGACGACGTCGCCGTCCTGCGTTCCCGTCGGCTTGAGGGTGAGCCATTCCTTGAGTGCGGTGGCAGCCAGCTCCCGCTGCTGCTGCCAGCCGCCCTGGCCGTCGCCCTGGTCGGCATCGGCGCCCGTACCGGCCCCGCTCTTCGACTTCAGGTGGTTGATGACCGCCGTGAAGTCCTCGCCCGTGGCGGTCTCGCGGAAGGTCACCGCGAGCGCGGCGCGGCTGGTGTTGGCACCGTTGAAGATGTGGCCGATCGTGCTCTGCTGGAGCAGGGCAGGATCGAAGACCTGGACGTCCGAGTCGTCGAGCTTCTCGACGGTGGTGTTCAGCGCCACCGAGACCTTGCCGGGCTTGTAGACGAAGCCCACCGCGATGGCGTCGCCGCCGAGGAACTGACCCTGGTCGAGTTGGGCGCCGGGCCGGACCCAGTCGTAGGTGCCGGCGCCGGCGCGGGCATTGAGCTGCCCGACGAGGTATTCGAGGGCGTTGCCCGGGTTGCCGGGCTGGAACTGGTTCTCCAGCTCGGTCAGGCCGAACACGTCGGCCCCGGAGGCGATCACCGTGGTGACGAGCTTGGCTGTCTGGCGGTCGAACTCGGCGGCATTGTTGGCGCCGCGCGGGTCGAGGCCGATGGCGGTCTTCACGCCCGTGGCGGAGCCGTCGCTGTCGAGGGTGCGGAAGTAGTTCAGCACGTTGAGGCTGCCGACCTTCAGGCTGCCGCCGACATCGTCGGGGGCGGCCGGGCGGGGATTGGCGTGCACGAAAGCATTGTCGCCGTCGTCGATCGCTCGGACCCGGTAGGCATTGGCGGGGCCGTAGCCGAGCACGCCCATGAGGCCCGTCACCGTGTCGCCCATCCGGGGCGCGGTGGCGGTGGAATAGGCCGGGCCGAAGCCGTCGAGGAGATCGACGGGCTGGTTCTGGACGTTGAGCCCGTCGTCGTAGGTGATCGAGCGCGCCGCGACCTGCGCAAAGTAGGCTACGTAGCCGGCGGCGTTCGGCTCGAACGCGTTGGTGAAGGTCTCCGGGCGCCCGCCGGCCGCGAGGCGGATCTCGTTGAAGCGGTCGAGGTTGAACTGCTCGGTGATGGTGAGCGCCTGGCCGAACCGGACGAGCATGCCCTCGTAGCGCTCGAGGTCGGGCTGCGCCGTGGTGCCGGTGCCGATCGTGGCGGCGGCGGGAAGGTCGACCACCGTGGCGGCGGCCTTGAGGGCGGCAACCGAGAGCGCACCGGCCTGGACGACCTGGATCTGGGCCGCGTCGGTGACCGTGATCTGCGTCTCGCCGCTAAACTCGCCGACGGTGCCGGTGACCCGGACGCGATCGCCTTCCTGGAGATCCTTCAGGAGGTTGCCGGCCCCCTCGTAGACGAACACGCCCTCGGAGGTCAGCGGGTTGCCGTCCGCATCCGCGGCCTCCTCCTGAAGGTAGAAGCCGCCGAGGTTGCGCTTGGCGTCGGTATCGCCGGTCTGAAAGTCGCCGACGACGATCGCCTCCACCGTGACGGTGCGGCCGGCGATCGGGCTCGCGCTGCCCGTGCCCTGCACGGCGGAGACCAGGGTGACATCGTCGTTGAGGATGGTGCCGGTGGCCACGATGCCGGTCGTAGCCAGGGCTGCCGTCACTCCGCTCTGGCCGGCGCTGGCGCCCTTCAGCGTGACCGTGAAGCCCTCATTGGCCTCCGGAAGCGCATCGCCCTGGACCGTGACGGTGACCACAGCCGAGGCCGCGCCCGCCGGAATGGTGCCCGCGATGGTCGCCGGCAGGCTGGGGCCGCCAGCGAAATCGGCGCCGTCCGCCCCCGCGCCGCCGAGCTCCGCCGTGAAGGCGAGGCTGCCCAGCGTGCCGCCCGTGCGCTCCACCGTGAAGGCGAAGGTGGTGGTGCCGGCATCGCCTTCGGCCTTGGCGACGGCCAAGGAGCCCGGCTGGAAGGCGATCGCCTGGGCGTAGCCCTGGGGCAGGGCGGCGTAGAGGGTCGCGCCGCCGCCGGCCTCGTTGGTGGTGACGAGGAGCGGCGTGCCGGTGGGGTTGCGGTCGGCGGCGATGAAGGTCAGCACCTCCGGGCCGAGATCGGCGGAGACGCCCGGCAGCGGCGGCACGTAGGAGACGTAGGCCGCGTTCTCGGGATCGGTGACGTCGTAGACGATCACGCCGCTCTGGCGCTCGAGGCCCACGAAGGCGTAGGTGCGGCCAGCGACGGTGCCGATCGTGACGCCCTCGGGTTCGGGACCCTTGTTGTCGGAGCGGTCGTCGGGGGTGTTGGCCACCACCTGGTCGTTGTTGAAGCGCTGCGGGTTGAGGCTCGCGAAGATCTTCTCGAATTCGCCGCCGGTCTCGCGCACCTTGATCAGCGCGCCGTCGGCCTCCTGGCGGAAGATCGAGATGCCGCGGCCGCCGAGGGTGTTGAGCTGGTCGATGACGCTGTCGTTGTCGGTGTCGCCCGTGCGCAGCAGGACGTTGAGGCGGGCATAGGCGGGATCGGCCTTCAGCGCCTGCAGCTCGGGTGTGAGGCGGCTGTTGGCGATGCTGGAGAGGCGGGCCACGTCCGCCGAATCGTCGGCGCCGCCGATGACGCGCTGGTCGCCCTCGTTGGCGGTGACGACGTAGGTCACGCCGTTCAGGGCGAAGCTCGCCGCACCGTCGGGCTGGAGCAGGCCGTAGATCGGCGCGTTGGCCGGCGTGTTGGCGATGCGGATCGAGGCCGTGCCGCCCGCACCGTCACGGTCGGAGGCGTCGAATTCGTTGCCGGGCAGCGAATGGTTGACGGAGCCGAGCGGCTGGATCGCGATCGGGGCGGTGCCGGGATTGGTAAGGTCGATCACCGCGATGCCATTGACCTCCTGAAGGGTCACGTAGGCGAAGCGGTTGTCGGGGGAGAGGGCGATGTATTCGGGCTCGATGTCGGCGGCGGCACTCTTGCCCGCGGTGATCGCGAGGCCCTTGGCGCGCAGGGCCGCCTCGCTGCCGTCGAGGGCATCGAAACCCACGGTGGCGCTGACGCCGGCACTGGCCGCGCCCCCGGAGAGATCGAGGATCGAGACGCTGCCGACCGGGTTGACGGCGCTCGTGAACTGCTCGCCCTCGTTGGCGACGAGGAGCTTCGTGCCGTCGCTGGTGAAGACGATCTGGTCGGGGCCGACACCGACCGTCACCGACTTGAGCAGGGTGCCGGCCCGGTCGAACAGGGCGACGCGGCCGGGCTGATCTCCGGTGGCATTGGCGTAGGCCACGGCGACGAGGCCGTTCGAGACCGCCACCGAGTTCACGGACCCATACTGGTCGAGGCAGGCGAGCCTGATCTCGCCGGATTTGGCCATCTGCCCGTCGGCGCCGATGCCCACGATCTCGATCCGGTTCTCGTTGGTGTTCTGGATGTAAAGGCTGCCGGTGGTGCGGTCGTAGGCCACCACCTCGGCATTGGCCGCGGCGGTGGTGCTCGGGTCGTTGGTGGTGGCGTAGCTGCCCAGACGGACGAGTTGCAGCGCGCCGGTGGGGGAGGGCGGGGTCGTCGCGGTCGCCCCCTGAAACCCCTGGAGGGAGGGCGCCGCATCGAACACCGCCACGCCATTGATCACGGTGGCGGCGTCGTCGTTGACGATGGTTCCGACCGCCTCGCCATCGGTGACGGTGGCGCCGACGACGTTCGTCACCCGCAGGGCGAAGGTTTCGTTGGCCTCGAAGACCCCGTCGGCGGTCACCAGCACGCCGAAGGTGGCGGAGGTGGCGCCGGCCGCGATCGTCTGCCCGGCCAGGGCGATGGCGACGTAGTCGGAACCGGCCTGGGCGGTGCCGTCGGCGGTGGCGAGGTCGAAGGTCACGCCGCCGGCCGGGGCGGGGGCGCTGAGCGAGACCGTGAAGGTCAGGCTGGCCGTGCCCGCCTGGCCCTCGATCACCTGCGCATCGGCGATCGACAGGGCCGGCAGGGTAGCCGACGCGCTCAGGCTCGAGACCGCGATGTCGTCGATACCGATCCACTCGTCGCTGCCCACCGCGTTGGCGGTCAGGATGCGAACCTGAAGGCCCGCCGCGCCGTCGGCATCGGCCGGCAGGGCGACGCTGACGGGGGTCACCTGCGTGGCACTGCCCTGGGTGCTGGCATCGGCCACGAAGCCGGCCGGCAGGTTTTTCCAGGCGCCGCCGTCGGTCCGGTACTGAAGGGCGACGGTCTGGACGGCGTTGTCGGCCGAGCCGTCGATGTCGCGGGCGTTGAAGGCCACCGTGATGTCCCGTCGCCCGGTGGCATCGAGGTAGAGCACGAGGCTCGGCGCATCCGCCGTGCCCGAGCCCTGCAGGGCGATCGTCGGGTCGGCGAGCTCGAACTCGGCGACGCCGCCGGACCCCAGGGTAGCGGGACTGGTCTGGTTGGCGACGACGTCCGCATCGTTCGGCAGGGCCGAATCGCCGGTGATGCCCTGCGGGTCTGTGCCGGTGACGGTGGTGAGGTCCTGACCCAGATATCCGACGATGGCGGGGACCCTGCTCCAGTCGTCGTTCGTCGTGATCGCGCCGGTATCGGTCCAGGCCTGGAGCAGGGGATCGTTCGCGAGAACGTGCGGCGTCGTGGTCATGCGGACACTCTGCGGAGGCGGACGCGCCGGTGACCGGCGACCTGGTCGCGAGCCCGCATGTCCGGTCGGCGGCGCGCGAGCGGGCCGCCTTTCCCGAGGGCTTCACGCCACCGGAAGGACGTCCGCTCCGCCGCATCAGGACAGATCAGGCTCAGGCAGCCAATAGATCCGCCACGTGACAGATCGATGAAAGCAAATCGAACCCGCGATCTGCTCGCCGATCAGGTCACGGCAAAGCAATTTCCGATCGCGATCAGCATTGATCGTCGTGTCTTGATCCACGGTCCCGGAGGTTTTTTCCCGCGGCGGTTCGCGAGGGCCTCCGGCCCACCGGCGCCTTGACGCGCCGCGGCGAAGTTCGCCACATCGGCCCGACACCGGAGCCCGCGGATGACCACATCGCCCTACAACCCGCCCTGCGGCGGCCTGCCGCCCCAGACCGCGCTGATGACCGGCCGGGCCGTGTTCACCGAGGCCTACGCCGTCATCCCGAAGGGCGTGATGAGCGACATCGTCACCTCCGTGCTGCCGTTCTGGGAGGGCACCCAGGCCTGGATGCTGGCCCGCCCGCTCTCGGGCTTCTCCGAGACCTTCGCGCAGTATCTCGTGGCGCTCGCCCCCGGCGGCGGCAGCGAACGGCCCGAGCCCGACGCGGAAGCCGAAGGCGTGCTGTTCGTGGTCGAGGGCCGAGCCCGCCTCCGCCTCGACGGCCGGGCGCACGACCTGACCCCCGGCAGCTACGCCTACCTGCCGCCCGGGGCCACCTGGAGCCTGCGCAACGACGGGGCGGGGCCGACCCGCCTCCACTGGATCCGCAAGGCCTATGCGCGGGTGCCCGGCATCGAGGTGCCGCCGGCCTTCGTCACCCATGAATCGGAGATCACCCCGGCGCCGATGCCCGGCACCGACGGCGCCTGGGCCACGACCCGCTTCGTCGCCCCCGACGATGTGCGCCACGACATGCACGTCAACATCGTGGCGATGCGCCCCGGTGCCTCGATCCCGTTCGAAGAGACCCACGTCATGGAGCACGGCCTGTTCGTACTGGAAGGCAAGGCGGTCTATCGGCTCAACCGCGACTGGGTCGAGGTGGAGGCGGGCGACTTCATGTGGCTGCGCGCCTACTGCCCCCAGGCCTGCTACGCCGGCGGCCCCGGCCCCTTCCGCTACCTCCTCTACAAGGACGTCAACCGGCACGCCCCGCTCGCGCCCTTCCGGGCAGCCCGATGAGCGGCCGCCGGATCGCCGCCGCGCCGCTGACGGCCGAGGCTTTCGCTCCGTTCGGCACCGTGATCGACAAGGCGGCCGTTGCGCCGCGCCCGATGAACGGCGGCAAGGCCCGCCGCTTCCACGACCTCGCGCAGGTGCGGGTGGCGGGCGAGGACGGGCATGTGGTCATCGGCTACGTCGAGGCCGAACCCTACGGCCTGCCTCTCGCGGTGAGCCTCGTCGAGCGTCATCCGCTCGGCGCGCAGGCCTTCCTGCCCCTGAATGCCGCGCCGTTCCTCGTGGTGGTCTGCCCCGACGAGGGCGGCCGCCCCGGCCGGCCGCACGCCTTCGTCACCGCGCCGGACCAGGGCGTGTGCTACGCCGTCGGCACGTGGCACGGGGTGCTCACCCCCTTCGGCGCCCCCCAGAACTTCCTCGTCGTCGACCGCGGCGGCCTCGGTGCGAATCTGGAGGAATACGTGTTCGACGAGCCGTGGACGATCCACGGCCCGGATACGGTCTGATGGACCGGACGCTCGGCTTCTCCGGGGCGTAAGGCCTGCCAGGCCGAGACCCATCCGACCTCGGCGAGGAGGGCCATGAGAGGTTTCGGAACACGGCCGGTCGGTCCGACACCGTCTCCGAGGCGGGGAAGGGCGCTTGGTTGAGGACGGGCGCCCCGGCTTCAGGACGATCACGGCAGAGTTAGAACTGGCCGCTGGAGATGTGCCCGACCGTGCAGGCCATCGTCAGGACCGTGAGTCCGAAGGCGAAGCCGACGCCGAGGAAGCCGATCCCCGGTTTGGGAAACTTCGCGTGGCGGATTACTTCGGCATCGGCACACGGAATCGTGCCGCCCTCTCAGCCATACCCATAGCCCAGCGCGCTGCGAGCGCGGACAAAGACAGCGGTCCCCTGTCGGGACAGACATCCGCGGCCCGGGCCCCGTGCGTGGTCTGGGACCCGTCGCGCCGTGGCGGCACGCCGGGCTTCGCGCGCGGTCTTCAGGGCTGACCGGCGACGGGCGGCACGCCGTCGGGGGCAGGGGACCTCGCGGGGGGCGATGCGGATGGACGCGTCGAGATCCCGCCGTAGCCGAGGGCGACGGCCCTCCGGAAGGCTTCGCGCTGGTCGGGTGCGCGCTGGCGCAGGCACCCGTCGATGGCCGCGCCGACCCATGCGCCAATGGGGGCTGGATCGAAGGGCGGCGAAGCCACGTCCGGCGGGCTCACGCGGTACCCATGGCCTTGACCAGACGCTCGCGGGCACGGCTGACGCGGCTCTTCACGGTACCGGTCTGGCAGCCCAGGACGGCGGCGGCCTCGTCATACAGAAGGCCGTCGACCATCACGAGAAGCAGGGTCTCGCGGTGCTCCGGCGTCAGGCTGTTCAGGGCGGCCTGAAGCTGGATCAGGCCGACACGATGCTCCTGCTCGGGCTCCAGGCGCAGGGTGGCGGCGAAGGCGCCGTCGACATCCTCGACCTCGCGGCGAAGCCGCTTGCGCTGGTTGAGGAAGGCATGGCGCAGGATCGTGAACAGCCAGGCGATCAGCCGTGTCCCCGGTTCGAACCGCGACCGGTTCTCCCAGGCGCGCATCAGGGTGGTCTGAACCAGATCGTCCGCCTCGGCCGCATTCCCGCACTGGGAGAAGGCGTACCGGCGCAGGCGCGGAACGGCAGCGATCAGGGCGGCCCGGAACGAGTCGGACACCTGTCCGTCGGCCTGCGCCGCCGACAAGGCGGTTTCGAGCCGGACCAGAACCTGGCCGAGCCTGGACGGCTCCTCGACACCGTCGGGAAACGGAAAAATCTCGTTCAGCCGACGGCCGATCCAGTCGGGAATCCGGCGCTGCGCTTCCTCGCCATCCGAAGGAGAGCTGAACACTTTGAGGTCTGGCTGCACGGATGAGTGCCCTCCTGTCTCGAATAGGCGATGACTTGCGCGACCCTCCACGAGGGGAGGTCATCCGAAGGCTTGTGATTGGGCAATCACATTCACGTCAATGATCCGAATATACCAGACAATCGCTTATCGGACCCGGAACCGGCCTTCCACGCACTTGTTACGAGCTGGACTTTGCAAAGCGGCGCGACGCGCCATAGGAGCCCCGGTGACACTCGGCGTCGACAGGCATGAACTCCGGCAGATCGTGGCGGGCTTGAGCGAGGGCGTGATCCTCGTCGAGCCGGACCAGACCATCGCCTATGCCAACGCCGCCGCGCTGGAGATGCACGGCGCCGAGACTTTGGAGGAGCTCGGCGGGACGGTGGATGCCTACCGGGCTCGCTTCTCCCTGCGCTACCGCAACAACCACGCCCCCAACCAATACCCGATCGAGCGTGTGGTGGCCGGGGAGCGCTTCCACGACGTCGTCGTGGAGGTCACGCGCACCGACCGGCCCGACGCCGACTTCGTGCACTCCCTGCGCAGCCTGGTCGCCACCGACCGCGACGGCCAGCCGAGTTGCCTCGCCCTCATCCTGAAGGACGTCTCGGACCAGTTCGAGGCCGAGGCGCGCTTCGAGGCCACCTTCAACGCCAACCCCGCCCCGGCGGTGATCTGTCGGCTCGCGGATCTGCGCTTCGTAAAGGTGAATCTCGGTTTCCTGGAGATGACTGGCTACACGCGCGACGCCGTCATCGGCCGCAGCGTCTACGAGGTGGACGTCCTGGCCAATGCCCGAAGCCGGGACCTTGCGATCTCGCGGCTGAACGAGGGCGGGACCATCCCGCAGATGGAGGCCTGCCTCGACCTGCCAGACGGCGGCACACGCTTCGTCATCGTGGCGGGTCAACCGATGGAGTTCGGCGACGAGCCCTGCATGCTCTTCACGTTCGCCGACCTGGAGCTCCGCCGGAAGGCCGAGACGGCGTTGCGCCAGAGCGAGGAGCGCTTCGCCAAGGCGTTCCGGCTCACACCCGTGCCGACCCTGCTCGCTCGCGCCGATGGGCTGACGATCACCGGCGTCAACGAGGCCTTCACGAGAGTCTTCGGCTTCGCCGCCGAGACGGTGACCGGCCGAACGCCGGCCGATCTCGATCTGTGGATCTCGCAGGCCCAGTGCGATCGGTTCGAGACTGCCTTGGTGCGGACCGGCTACGTGCTGGGCTTGGAGGTCTGCCTGCGCCACGAGGACGGCAGCAGCCTCGACTGCCTGGTCTCGGCCGAGCGGGTGGAGATCGGCGCGGAGTCCTTCGCGCTCCTCGTCCTGCAGGACATCACCGAGCGCAAGCGCAGCGAGCGCGAGTTGTTCGAGGCCATCGAGGCGGTGATGGCCGACACCTCCTGGTTCAGCCGGGGGCTGATCGAGAAACTGGCCCATCTGCGCCAGCCCGGTGCCGGACACCAGGATGCGGTCTCACCCAACATGACGGTGCGGGAACGCCAGATCCTCGACCTGATCTGCGCCGGACTCTCCGACGAGGTCATCGCCCGGCGCCTCGTCCTGTCCAAGAACACGGTCCGCAACCACGCGGCCGCGCTGTATCGCAAGCTCGACGTGCACAAGCGCTCCGAGGCGATCGTTTGGGGCCGCAACAACGGCTTTCCGACTGCGCCATCCGGGTAGAAAAAATCATTTTACTGGTACGTCTGCATCATTGATGGAGCGCGACCAGGGGCCATCTCTCGAGCAACGGGCGTTGGGCCGACGATCCCGCCGCCCGAACTTCGTCCGCCACGACCCGACTCGTCCGGTCCGGCTCCTGCGCCACGCCAGAAGGCTACGATGACCGCCACCAAGCCGCCCACCTCCGCCCAGGCGCTCAAAGGTTCGGTGAAGGAAGCCATCGGCAAGCTGACCGGTGACGGCCGGGTCGAGGCCGAGGGCCGCAGCGAGGCCGAGGGCACGTCCGCCGCCAGATCCGAGGATGAGACCGAGACCTCGAAGGTTGGCGGGACAGCGCGGCCGGCCAAGCTGGTCAGGCCGGCCAAGCCGTAGGGGCGTCCGCACCCGCGCTCTCGCCCCGCGTCACCGACCGCAGTCACTCCCCAAGTCTAGCTTCGCAACCCCCGCGTCGAGCCTCGGCGCACACGCGTCACAACCACGACGAACAAGGACAGGATCATGGTCGATACCAATCGGATCACGGGCGCAGCCCAGGAGCTCGGCGGCAAGGTTCAGGGCGCCGTCGGCGACCTCACCGGCTCGAAGCGGGACTCGCTCGAGGGTCGGGCGCGCGAAGCGCAAGGGGCGGCCGAGACTCTCTACGGCCAGGCCAAGGACGGTGTGCGCGAGGCCGTCGGCCACGTCACCGAGACGGCGCGCGAGATCGGCGGCCAGGTCCGTGACGCGGTGGGCAACCTGACCGGGTCCGGCGAGGTCGAGGATCGCGCCCGCCGGGCGCAAGGCGCGGCCAGCGACACCTACGAGCGGGCCGAGCGCGCCGTGCGCCACGCCGCCGACGAGGCCTACGACCGCGCCGAGGACGCCTACGAGAACGGTGGGCGATACCTGCGCCAGGGCGGGCGCGAGGTCGGCAATCAGGTCGCCGAGCACCCGATCGCCGCCCTGCTGGTGGCCGGCCTTCTCGGCTACGGCCTCGGCCTGCTCATTCACGGCCGCGACTGAGCGCCGGACCCGCGCGCAAACGCGTCCGGCCGCCCTCGCGCCCACAGCGCGGCCGGAGCCTGGACTTCCACCCCGACTGACCTCTCGAACGACCGAGCTTCTCGGACGACCGACGATCCGGAGTACCACTACGTGTCCACCTCTCCCCTTCTCGCGACCTCGACTCCCGCCGCCTCAGCCGAAATCCGCACGGTTCTGCTCCACCAGGTGTCGTGGGGCGCGATCTTCGCCGGTGCGGTCACCGCCCTGGTGAGTCAGGTCATCCTCAACATGGTCGGCGTGGGCGTCGGCCTGTCCAGCGTCGGCGCCACCGCCGCCGACAACCCGGCCGCCTCCACCCTCTCGCTGGGCGCCGGCCTCTGGTTCGTGGCCTCGGGCGTGGTCGCAGCGCTCGCCGGCGGCCTCATCGCCGGGCGCCTCTCGGGCAAGCCCGTCGCGGGCGCGGCCGGCCTGCACGGGCTGGTCTCCTGGGCGGTCACCACCCTGGTGGTGCTCTACCTCCTGACCTCGGCGGCCGGCGGGCTGATCGGGGGCGCCTTTTCGGGCGTGACCAGCACGCTCGGCGGGGCCGGCTCGCTGGTGGGCGGCACGGTGCAGACGGCCGCCCAGGCGGCAGCTCCCTCCCTGTCGAAGATCACCAACCCGCTGGACGGCATCGAGCAGACGGTGCGCCAGCAGGCGGCCGGCCAGGACCCGCAGGCGGCCAAGGACGCGGCGGTGGCCGCCATCCGCGCGCTGTTCACCGGCGACCCGGCCCGGAAGGCCGAGGCCGAGACCCGCGCGGCCGACGCGCTGGCCAAGGCGCAGGGCATCCCGGCCGAGCAGGCTCGGACCCAGATCCAGGACTACCGCAAGCAGTATGACGCGGCCGTGGCCAGCGCCAAGCAGAAGGCCGAGGCCGCCGCTCTGGCCACGAGGTCGGCGGCCACGCAGGGCGCCTTCTACGGCGCGCTGGCGCTGATCCTCGGCGCGCTCGCCGGCTTCCTGGGCGGCCGCCTCGGCGCCCCCAAGGCCGCAACCCTCGTGGCCGGATACGACGCCCGCCGCGCCTGAACCAAGCCCCGGCCGGTCTTCGCGATCGGCCGGTCCTCAGAACCGCAGGAGATCTTCTCATGAGCAGCACCACCGACAAGCTGAAGGGTCTCGCCAACGAGGCGGCCGGCAACGTCAAGCAGGCCGCCGGCAAGGTTACGGGCAGCGACCGCCTCGTGGTCGCGGGCAAGGCGCAGGAACTGAAGGGCGAGGCCCAGCGCAGCATCGGCGAGGCCAAGGAGGGCGCCTCCTCGCTGGTCGACAAGCTGACCGGCAAGCGCTGACGCCACGGGTGCCGGTCCAACCGGACCGCACCCACCAACTCCACGCCAATCCAGGAGACATCTCATGAATCGCGACGAGTTCCGTGGCGCCACGCGCCACCTCAAGGGCCGGGCTCAGACCGCCCTCGGCGGCGTCACCGGCGATCCCGCCCGTCAGGTCCGCGGAGCCGTCAACCAGGTAGCCGGCGGCGCACAATACGCCTACGGCCGGGCCCGGGACCGCGCGGAGGACCTGGCCGAGGACGGGCGCGACCTCGCCTACGAAGCTCGGGACCGCGCAGGTCACCTGATCGAGGAAGGCCGCGACCGGGCCGGGCACCTGATCGAGGAGGGGCGCGGCCTGGCTCGCCACGCCCGCACGCGCGGCACTGCCTATGGCCGCCGGGCGGCACGCTACGCCGACGACAACCGTGCTTCGGCCCTGCTCGGCCTGGCGGCCGTGGCCTTCGCGGTCGGCTGGCTCGCCCGGCCCCGTCGCTGATCCGTCCGATTTCGGAGAGACACCATGATCCGCAAGATCCTCACAGCGTTCCTGCTGCCGAAGCTCATCGCCTATGCCGGCCGCCGCTTCGGCGGCCGCGCTGCCGCACCGCCGCGCCGACGGGGTTGAACTTGCGCGGTTGAGCTTGCGCGGTTGAACTTGCGCGGTTGAGCTTGCGCGGTTGAACTTGACCGAGTCCCGGGGGACGACCCCGGGCTCGCCCCCAGAACGAGGCTCCCCAGTGAAGCTGCCCCTCGTCTACGCAGCCGACCCGGCCGCATCGCCGCTGAGCCCGCCAGCCACGGCTGCCCCGAACAGGCAAGGCGCCGTCGCCGCCCTCATGCGGGGCGCGGTGCCCACGGACTACGTGCGGGATCGCCGGTCCGGCCATCGCCACGGCCGGCGCGGGGGACGTGGCTATCGTCCCGGCTGCGGATGTCGGCGCGGCCCGCGGGCCGGCGCGGCAGTCGGAGCCCGCGTGGCCGCCGGTGCGATCATGGGCAGCGCCCTCGCGCACTCGCAGGCCCAGGCCGCCCTGCGCGGCATCCCGGACCTGGCCGCCTGCGCCCGGCGTTTCCGCTCCTGCGACGCGACCAGCGGGACTTGCCTCATCGGCACCGACGGCGCGTGGCATCCCTGCCCGTAGCGGATAGCATGACCGGTTCGCGGAATGCGGCGGGAGGGAGGGAGCGACCATCGATGAAGTTCGCCAAGTTCCTTCTGCGTCCGGAACTCGCGTTCCTGTTGCTCACCGTCCTCCTTGGCCTCGCCGCGGGGGCAGCCTACTGGGTCTCCCGCGCCACGGTGCTGACGATCGCTGTGGCGCCCCGGGACGGGACCGAGCCGGCCCTGATCCAGGCCTATGCCGACGCACTCGCCAAGCGCCACAAGGAGATCCGGCTCAAGGTCCTGGCCCTGGACGACGTGCGCGACAGCGCCGCCGCCCTGCAGGAGGGACGGGCCGACCTCGCCGTGGTGCGCCCGGACGTCGACCTGCCCGACAATGGCCTGACCCTGGCGATCCTGCGTGACCAGGCGATGATCATCGCCTCGCCGGAGGGCTCCGGGCTGACCCGTTTCCCGCAGCTCGACCGCAAGCGCCTCGCCATCCTGGCCCACCGCGACGCCGACCAGGCCCTGATCAAGGCCATGGTGGAGCATTACGGTCTCACCCTCCTCGACAAGGAGCCCGACGGTCCGATACCACCACGCCACGTGGCACTGGTGGAGATGACGGAGGCGGATCTCGCCGGCGCCTTCGCCCGCAAGCGGATCGACGCGGTGGTCTCGGTGATCGCACCGACCTCGCCCACGGCCCAGCGCATCGTCGGCATCGTCCAGGCGGTCAACCGGACTGGGAAGGTCGCCTTCGTCGACGTGGAGAACGTCGACGCCATCATCGCGCGCCTGCCGCGCCTCCAGGCCGTGACCATGCCGGCCGAGACCTTCGGCGGCAGTCCCAAGGTGCCGGCCGAGGATGTCCACACCGTGGGAGCCTCCTATCGCCTGATGGCCCGCACCAGCCTCTCCCGTTCGGTCGCCGCCGACGTGACACAGCACCTGTTCGAGATGCGCAGCGGGATGGCCAACGTGACCCCGGCCGCGGACTACGTGCAGGCGCCGAGCTACGACAGCACGGCGGGCGCCACGAGCGCGCGGCTGCCCATCCATCCCGGCGCCGTGGACTTCTTCGAGCGCGAGCAGCAGGGTTTCGTCGAGCGCTACGAGACCTGGATCTATCTCGTCGCCTTCCTCGGCGGCGGCATCGGTTCGGCGCTCGCCTGGGTCGGGCAGCGCCTGTCGCGCCTGCGCCGCGAGCGCATCGAAGAGGCCACCGACCGCTTGCTGGAGATCCGGCAGGAGGCCCAGGACAGCGCCGACGCACCGCGCCTGGAGCAGCTCGCCCGCGAGATCGACGACCTCGCCGGCGACATCGCCAAGCACGCCCTCGAACGCCCGACCGAGGCCCGCACCATGTCGGCGGCGGCCATCGCCATCGATGCGGCCCGCTCGACAGTCAAACGAACCATCGCCGCCAGCCAATACGCCACCGAATCGAGCGACTTGGCCGGGCGCACGACATCGACGCAGACCGCTGCGGCGGGCTGACGACGAGATCTCGGGCAGATGTCTGCCCGGATGCCTTCCACCACGACGAACGGAGACGGACGATGAGCAAAGGCTACCCCTCGATGACCGCGCTTCTGGGCCTGCTGGCCGTGGCCGGCTACCAGAACCGCGACAAGCTCGCCGAGCTGCTGAAGGGCCACGAGACGACCCCGGCGCACGGCACGGTCCCGTCGATCGCGAACGCATCGGCGACCGGCACGTCCGCCAGCGGTGGCGGCCTCGGCAACCTGGCCGGCCTCCTCGGCGGCGTCGGGACGGCGGGCGTCGGCGGTCTGATCGCCAGCGGTCTGAGCGAACTCGTCGACCACTTCACCAAGGGCGGCCACGGCGAGGCGGCGACGTCCTGGGTCAACCACGGACCCAATCGCGACCTCCCCGAAACGGATCTCGAGCGCGCGATCGGGTCGGACACCCTCGACCACCTCACGCAGCAGACCGGCCTGAGCCGCAGCGCGCTCCTCTCCCGGCTGTCGCGCGAGCTGCCGTCGGCCATCGACCGCTACTCGCCCGACGGCCGACTGCCGACCTGAGCCGATCAGCGTGACGCTGCGCGGGGCTCCGGTTCTCGAACCTCGGCCGCGCGCAGCGGAACCTCCGCTGGCGATCAGCCGCCGCGCGTCCACGAGAATATCCAGATGGAGCCTTCGAAACTATGTCCAAGTTCATGAAATCGATCACGTACCTGGCGGCGGCGGCCCTCGTCACGCTGGTCTTCGTGGTGTTTCAATCTACGAGCATGTTGGCGAGTTCCTGAAGCCGCCCGGGACATCGGAGCAGGGCGGTGCTTCGGAGCGCCGGCCCCCGTTCGATCCCTGAACCGCCCGCGATCGATCGCAGGCCATCGTGAAAGTGAAGGATCTGCACCCGTTATGGGTGGCGATGCCTGCCGCGCTTGGAACAGCGACCGACCCTGTGACGTGTTGAACCACGGCCTGGCTCGGAACACGCGGAGCGCGAGGCTGTTATGAGGCTACATCCCACACGATAGGAGAGATCGCATGCGCAAGCTCGCACTTGCATCGACCGCCCTGCTTGGGCTCGGCCTGCTGGCGTCGGCGCCCGCCGAAGCACGCGGCTGGGGCTACGGTGGCGGCTACGGCCACGGCGGTTACGGTCACGGTGGCGGCTATCGCGGCGTCGGCTTCCGGGGCGGCTATGGCGGCTACCGTGGCTATGGCGGTTACGGCCGCGGCTACGGCTATCGTCGCGGCATTGGTCCCGGCGCGGCCATCGGCCTTGGCATCGCGGGCCTCGCGGCCGGTGCCATCGTCGCCAACAGCTACGGCGGCTACGGGTACGGACGGCCGGTCGGCTACTACGGCGGCGGCTACGGCTACGCACCCGCTTATGGGTACGCGCCCGCCTATGGCTACGGTGGCGGCTACGGCTACCCGGCCTACGGATACGGCTATTGATCCGGCTCCGTTCGCACCGGTCTCCGGCCGGTGCGTGACGGGCTGACACGACGATGCGCTCGGGAGGGAACCCGGGCGCATCGCCCACCGCGCCTCTCGATCGCGGTACATACGCATCAAGAAATCTTTTTCTGTTGTCCGAATGCCTTGAAGGTCCGCAAAGCACAGACCTCGGCATCTGATATTTTTCCAAACTTCGGATTCCTGCCGGCATCGTCGACCTCCCGGTACTCCGGGCGGGCGCCTGTTTTGGCCTCGCACCCAGGTTCCGTCGCATCGCGACCCAGATCGACCTCTGACCGCAGATGTCCTTCGCCACGCCAACGAACGATGCAGCGGTGTGACCACGAGGTGTGACCACGATATCCTGGTCTCGCCGCCGTCGGGCTCGGCGCTTCCACGATCCTCGATCGCGATGGGCAGGAGGAGCGTCCCGGCGCGTTGGCCGGGGTGATCGCCGGCAGCCCTTCCGGGGGGGGGAGCAGGCCCGCGCGCGCCTTCACTGAGTTCGGGGGGAACGCCGCCGTCGTCCCTACGGATGCGGCAGCGCCCAATGGTGCCGGTGGCATCCGCGCGGATCTCATGCTTGGCGCACCGACAGGTATGCAAGCAGTCGTCCCGGATTCGCGCGCTCCCATTCCTGATACGCGTGGATTTGATCCGCCCGCCACTGCTAAGATCGCCCTCCCTTTCAGATCGGGGCTATCACTATGACCTATGTCACCACGAAGGACGGCGTCGAGATCTACTTCAAGGATTGGGGTCCCACGGATGCTCAGCCGATCATGTTCCACCACGGCTGGCCGCTCTCGTCCGATGACTGGGACGCGCAGATGCTTTTCTTCCTGCAGCACGGCTACCGCGTCGTCGCCCATGACCGGCGCGGACACGGCCGCTCCGCCCAGATCGGCAGCGGCCACGACATGGACCATTACGCCGCCGACGCCTTCGCGGTGGTCGAGGCTCTGGATCTGCGCAACGCCGTGCATATCGGTCATTCCACCGGTGGCGGCGAGGTCGCCCGCTACGTCGCGCGGCACGGCGAGCCGGCCGGACGCGTCGCCAAGGCGGTGCTGGTCTCGGCGGTGCCGCCCCTGATGCTGAAGACCGACGCCAATCCGGAAGGGCTGCCGCTCGACGTCTTCGACGAATTCCGCGCGGCGACCGCCGGGAACCGCGCTCAGTTCTTCCTCGATGTCGCGAGTGGCCCCTTCTACGGCTTCAACCGCGACGGGGCGACGGTGATGCCCGGGGTGGTCCAGAACTGGTGGCGTCAAGGCATGATGGGTAGCGCGAAGGCTCATTACGATGGGATCAAGGCTTTCTCCGAGACCGATCAGACCGCGGATCTCGAGGCCATCGGCGTCCCGACGCTCGTCCTGCACGGCGAGGACGACCAGATCGTCCCGATCGCCGACGCGGCGCTCAAATCGATCAAGCTGTTGCGGAACGGAACGATCAAGACCTATCCGGGCTACGCCCACGGCATGCTCACGGTGAATGCGGAGGTCCTGAACGCCGACCTCCTCGCCTTCGTGAAGGGCTGAGCCCGAAGCCGGCGCGTCCCGTCCCTCCCGGCACCCGATCGCGCTGCCTGGCGGGAGGGCAGGGGGCACGCTCCCGGGAGGGCTGAAGGCCCGTCCCGGAGCCACGACCGCCGATTGTATCCGCGCTTCCCCGGACAAGATGGTTAAAGGAAAATTAACCATCTTGTCCGCAGAGACGACGAGAGACCCGTCCGTCTTGTGATGTGTTTCTGGATATGCAGGCAGCAGAGCGATCAGCGACATGTTGGGAATGGATCGCGTTTCTCTCAAGTCCGTGGCGGCCTTTCAGGCCGGCACCGTCGCCCTGCTCAGCGCCGTCGTGGTCTGGAGCAGCCTCGCCCTGACGGGTGCGCCGCGCGGGTCCGGACCGGACACCGCGCAGCTCCGGCGGACCTCCGAAGCCTTCGCGGGCGCCCTGGATCGCAGCCTCTTCGAGGTGTCGCAGGATCTGCGCACCGCGGCCGTCGCGCTGCGCCAGACCGGCACCGGCCTGATGGACGCGGATCCCCAGGCCGTTCTGCGCGCCTGGGCCGATCTGCGCCCGGCCTATGCCGACATCCTCCTCGTCGGTGCGAACGGCCGCATCCGGGCCGCCGGACGCGAGGACATGATCGGCCGCGACGTCTCGGGACAGCCCTGGTTCGCCAACGCGCGCAACGCGGCCTCCACCGTCGTCACGGCCTCCGCGACACCGCGCGATCCCGTCCCCTTCGAGGTCTCGATTCCCGTCGTCGGGTCGGGTTCCCGCAACGCCGAGTACCTCGTCGCCCGCCTGGCCGACACCTGGCTCGGCGATCTCCGCAGCGGAATCCTGCGCGCCCGACCGGCCGCGGATTCCGCCCTGGCCCTCACCGTACTGGCGCCCGACGGCCGAGCGCTCGCCGGCAACGGCGGACCGCAGGCCGGCGGCGGCGCCCGCAACGTCGAGCACGCCACGCCGAGTACCGGCTACGGCGACCTCGGCCCCTCCGGCTGGCTCGCGGTCGCCCGTACGTCCGAGCCGCGCACCACCGGGATCGGCCTGCCGGATCCGCGCCTGTGCGCGCTCTGGCTCGCCACCGCCCTGCTCGCGGCCGCCCTCGCCTACGCCCTCACCGGACGTCTGACGCACCGGCTGGCCAAGATCATGGATTCGGACGGCGAGGAGAACGTGCCGTCACGCATCGCGGAGTTCCGCGCGGGCGCCGAGCGTCTCGCCGCCCGCGAGCGCAGCCGCGGCCGCGCCCTTGCCGAGGCGCGGACTGCGCTCGCCCGGGTGCGCGAGCGCCTGCGCACCTTCGAGGCGATGTCGGGCTGGACCTACTGGGAGATCGACACCGAGGCGGGCAACGTGACCTGGGTGGATTCCGCCCCCCCCGGCGTCGCCGCCACCGACCGTGCCGTCGCGCTGACCGACCTCACGGACGGCATCAAGCCGCAGGATCGCGACCTGATGCGGTTCACCATGCAGGCCGCCCTGGACGGCGAGGGCCCGCACGACGTGGTCCTGCGCCGGGCGGAATCGACGGACGGCCAGGAAGCGCGTCGCCTCCTCGTCCGCTTCATCCGCGGCAGTGCGGAGGTCTCCGCGCCGGGCGCGGCCCGCCTCCACGCCCTCAGCCGCGAGGTTCCAGCGGGATTGGCCACAGGGGCGCAGGACGGCACCGAGACGGCCGATGCCGGGGTCAAGACACCGGAGCGGCGTGGCGAGAACATGCTGCGCCAAGTCATCGACGGGATCGTCGACGACTTCAACAACCTGCTCACCGTCATCAGCGGCAACCTCGGAACGCTCAAGCGCCGCCGTGGCCTCAACCCGGAGCAGGTGCGCCTGGTCGAGGCGGCCCTCGCCGGTTCGCAGCGCGGCTCGAGTCTGACCCGCCGCCTCGTCCGGTTCGTACGCCGGGACGATTCCGCCCTGCAGGAGACGGAGATCGGGACCGCCCTGACGGCGTTCGCGCCGTTCCTCAGCGCCAACGTGCTGAACCAGGCCGCCATCAAGATCCGGGTCCGCCCCGGGCTCGCCCGCGCCCTGTGCAGCGAGGGCATGCTGGAAGCCGTGCTGCTGAACCTCGCCTTCCATGTCCGCGATCTCGGCTCCGAAGGCTTCGCGATCGGCGCCGACGAGCGGGTGCTGTCGGAGGAGGACGGGATCGCCCTGCGGCCGGGTCGCTACGTGCGCCTCGTGCTGGCCAGCGGCACGCCCGGGCGGGTCACCCCCCTGGCGACCCCGCCCGGCGAGGAGCGCTCCACGGCCGCCGTGGCGAACCTCCTCAGCGGGATCGGCGGCGGGTTCCGCCTCGTTGCGGACGGCCGCGGCGAATCCGCCTTCCTGGCCGAGCTCTGGATCCCCGCCGGAGAGGCGCCGGGCGAGACCGGGCACGAGGAGGCGGCCACGGTCCAGCCGCGCCTGCACGTCCTGCTCGTCGACAGCGACACCCTGGTCCGCGAGAGCTTCGCCGAGGCCCTCTCGGACCTCGGTCACCACGTCACCCAGGCGGGCTCGGCCGAGCACGCCCTGGCGCTCCTCGATGCGCCGGAAGGGTTCGACGTCATGATCGCCGACCAGCGCATGCCGGTGATGAGCGGGCTCCAACTCGCCGCCACGGTGGTCCGCCACCATCCCGGCATCCGCATTGTCCTCGCCGGGCCACAGGGACACCTGCCGGAGAGCGCCCGGGCCTTCCTCCAGATCGACAAGCCGTTCCGGTACGGCGACCTCGCCGCCGTGATGCGTCGTGCAGCCCACGACCCCGCGGCGAAGGCGGCCTGAGGCCGCCCTGGGCAGGGCTCCCCCGGATTCCGATCGGAACCCGGCTCGATCCGAGACCTCCTGCGCAGGGGCACGCTGCGCACTGCGCGGGATCCAGCGGAGTGCAGCGGGTTGACGGGACGGGGTTGGCGGGACGATCGCGCGATCACCCGGCGAACCGAATCCGCACGGCTCGATCGGCCCTTCGGCCCGCGCGAAGCGAATCCGGACCGCCCCGGCGGCTCGGTGGCCTCCGCGCCGGAACAATCCACAGGGCCATCCGCGCGAAAAAATCAGGACGCGCCTCGGTCGCGACTGCGACGCTTCGAGAGGCGGTTTCAGGGACCAGCAAACCCGTATCGGCAAGGTTTCGGCCAAGCGGACCCATCGCGGACCTTCAGGTCACGCGCCCCAGTTGTATAAGTCCGACAAACCGCGCCTCCCGCGTATCGCGATGCTGCAAAATTAGCCTTGCAGCGACTGAATCGAGCAGCCACATATTTGCGCGATTGCTTATTATATTGTCACGATAATCAGCAAGACAGAGATTATGCGTCTTCGGCACGAACAACATGTGTTGCCTAGGGGCACATGGTTGGGCCTGTCGACTTGGGACATCCAGCTTTCGCGGGCGCGTTAAGAATTGATTAACCCCGAAGGCCGATGAATTGCCGCGAGCGGACGCGTCGATCTTCATGCCATCGCGCGCGAATGCCTCACCGGAACGGATCATCCGCATCGATGTCGCGCATCGCCCTTCTCACCTCGACCCTGCCCCTGGCTATGGTCCTGTCGCACACCGCGATCGCTGCGGACTGGTACACCGGTGCGGAACCGGTGATCCTGGACGAGAACTGGACGGTGGCGGTCGACGCTTCGGTCGCCGTGACCTCCAACAGTTCCGCCTTCGGCTCCGTCACCGGGACGATCGCCACGGAGGGCACGCTCCTCGAGAGCGGTCCCCGCCTGCGCGTCGAGGGCGTGGCCGGCACCTACAGCTATCCCGGTCAGAAAGTGGGGCAGCGGGTGACGGGCTACCAGCAGGAAGGGGCCCTGTCGGGTGGCTACGAGTGGATCTGGCGCGACGCCGCCCTGGCGGGTTTTGTCGGGTTCAACGTGCGCAGCAACCAGTTGTCGATCCTCGACCCGGGCAATCCGGTCGTCGGAACCGGCGTGGGCGCCAAGTTCGCGGCCAACTTCTATGCCCGGCCGACCGAGAACACGATGGTCTCGGCCTACGGCTCGTACTCGACCCAGTTCAATGCCTACTATTCACGCTTCCGGGTCGGCTACATGGTCGCCGATGGGGTCTATGTCGGTCCCGAGGCAATGTTCCTCGGCGACAACTTCTTCAATCAGTACCGCATCGGCGGGCACCTGACAGGCTTTTCCTTTGGTCCGATCAAGATGGCCGTCGGCGTCGGCTACGTGAAGGATCGCATCCAGGGCAGCGGATACTATTCGACCGTCGAAGCGAGAACCGCATTCTAACCAGATCTTCAGATCTCGTTAGGAACGTTTCGTCGCGCGCCAATTCAATTTTTTCATATGTGCCATCTTACAACAGTTGAGCGCGTTCAATCCCTGAAATGCGCAATTCCCGCGACGCGTGGCCCGGATTCTCTTGGCAGGCAAATCGCTCAGGTGTTTCTCAGGTATTACGCCGTCCCGTTCCCGAGCAGGTCGCTGCCCTGAAGGCCCGCTGGGCGCAGGGCGGTCCGCAAGGAACGCGGGCGGCGCGGATTGCGGAAGGGCAGGGTCGTGGCAAGTGCATTTCGTTGGGTGGCCTGGATCGCGTCGGCCGCTGCGGTCCTCGTCCTGCTGAGCCAACCCGTCAGCACGCAGGATCAGCTGATCATGAGCCTCTGCGCCATGGTGGCGATGGTGGCGCTGTGGGTGTTCTTCGACAATCAGCCGGCGCGCTTCGTGTTCCTGGCCCTCGGAAGCCTCGTCGTGCTGCGCTACATGTTCTGGCGCGTCACGAACACGCTGCCTTCCGTCAGTGACCCGGTCAGCTTCGGTTTCGGCCTCCTGCTCCTGCTGGGCGAGCTCTACTGCGTCTTCATCCTGTTCGTCAGCCTAACCATCAATGCCGATCCGCTCCGGCGCGCGCCCCCGCCGATGGCGGCCGCCGACGACCAGGAGGCCCTCGACGCACTGCCCACCGTCGACATCTTCGTGCCGAGCTACAACGAGGATGCGGGCATCCTCTCGGTGACCCTCGCGGCCGCACGCCTCATCGACTACCCCGCCGACAAGCTGACCGTGTGGCTCCTCGACGACGGCGGCACCGACCAGAAATGCGCCGACCCCGATCCGGTGAAGGCGCAGAGCGCGATGCGCCGGCGCATGGAGCTCCAGGCCCTGGCCGCCTCCCTCGGCGTCGAGTACCGCACCCGGGCCCGCAACCAGCACGCCAAGGCGGGCAACCTGAACAACGGCCTCAAGCATTCGCACGGCGAGATCATCGTGGTGCTGGATGCCGACCACGTCCCGTTCCGGTCGTTCCTGCGGGACACGATCGGGTACTTCGCCCAGGATCCGCGCCTGTTCCTGGTGCAGACGCCGCACGCCTTCCTGAATCCCGACCCGATCGAGCGCAACCTGCGCACCTTCGACCGCATGCCCTCCGAGAACGAGATGTTCTATTCGGTGACGCAGCGCGGCCTCGACAAGTGGAACGGCTCGTTCTTCTGCGGCTCGGCCGCGCTCCTGCGCCGGCGCGCCCTCGACGAGGCGGGCGGCTTCTCGGGCGTCACCATCACGGAGGATTGCGAGACCGCCTTCGAGCTGCATTCGCGCGGCTGGAACAGCATCTATGTCGACAAGCCGCTGATCGCAGGCCTGCAGCCCGAGACCCTGGAGGCCTTCATCGGCCAGCGCTCACGCTGGTGCCAGGGCATGTTCCAGATCCTTCTCCTGAAGAACCCGCTGTTCAAGCGCGGCCTGCATTCGATCCAGAAGGTCGCCTACCTGTCGAGCATGACGTTCTGGTTCTTCCCCGTGCCGCGGCTGATCTTCATGTTCTCGCCGCTGCTGCACATCTTCTTCGACCTGAAGATCTTCGTCGCCAGTGTGGACGAGTCCATCGCCTACACGGCGACCTACGTCGTCATCAACCTGATGATGCAGAACTACGTCTACGGTAAGTTCCGCTGGCCCTTCGTCTCCGAGCTGTACGAGTACGTCCAGGGCCTGTTCCTGTTCCGCGCCATCGCCTCGGTCATCGTCTCGCCCCGTCGGCCGACCTTCAACGTCACCGCCAAGGGCACCACCCTGGAGCAGGACCACCTCTCGGCCCTGGCCTGGCCGTTCTTCGCCGTCTACGGCCTTCTGCTGCTCGGCTGCGGCACCGCCCTCTACCGCTACCTGTTCGAGCCCGGCGTCACCAACCTGATGCTCGTCGTCGGCCTGTGGAACTTCTTCAACCTCCTCATGGCTGGCGCCGCCCTCGGCGTGGTGGCCGAACGCCGCGTCACCGAGGCGAGCCCGTCCCTGGCGATCAACCGGCAGGGACGGATGATGCTGGGCGGCCGCGCCCTCGACGTCGCGGTGGACCGCGCCTCGTCCGTCGGCTGCACCGTCCGGTTCGGGGCCGACGCCCTGCCGTTCGGTACCGGCAGCACCTACCGCACCGGCCAGCTCTCGGTGCAGCCCCTCGACGGCGCCCCCGCCGGCGGCGTGCTGCCCTTCGAAGTCGGGACGATCGCCCATGCGGGCGACGACGTGGTGGTGACCCTGCGCTTCCAGCCTCTCGACGCTCAGGGCTATGCCGGCCTGGCGAGCCTGATGTACGGCGATGCGGGCGCCCTGCTGCGCTTCCAGCAGGGCCGGCGCCGGCACAAGAACATCGTCTCGGGCACCCTCCAACTGATCTGGTGGGGCCTGGTGGAGCCGGTCCGCGCCTTCAGCTACCTGTTCAAGCCGCGTCCGCAGGCCGCCGCCGCCCCCACCACCGACACCGCCCTTCCGCGCACCGCGCCCCGGGCGCCGCTTCTGCCCGGCGGCAGCCCGGGCGGGGCCGCGGCCGCCCGGCCGCGCCCGGCCGACAATCCCCTGCCGGCCCGGCAGAGCTTCGCGCGCAGCAGCGACGGCGAGCCGACCACCGATTGGGTCCGCCTGATGCTGGAATTCGAGAACGATCGCCTGCTCGGCGGTGCGGCGGGCGGCGGTGGGCGCGGCGCCGACCTCCACGCCCGGTCGTGAGGGAGGCTCGCATGCGTGTCACGACGATCACCCGCGGGCTCCTCGCGCTGGCGCTGGCGGGCGGAGCCGCCGAGGCCCGCGCCCAGAGCTTCATCGGGGCCGGTCCGGCCGAGCGCTTCTCCGTTCCCCCCGCGGGCGATGCCCTGCGCCGGGAGGCAGAGGCCCCCCGCGGGCGCGCGCCGGCAGCCTCTGCGGCCCCTGCGGGCTCCGTCGCCCCGACGCCGGCTCCGGCGGTCCGGGACGGCGCCCTGGCGCCGATCGGGCCCGCCCGACGCCTGCCCGCCACCACCGGCGGGTTCCGCCTGGAGGGCGAGGAGGACGTCCTGCGCTTCCCGGTCTACGTGACGGAAGCCCAGAGCCGCGGGCGCCCGCGCCTGCGCGTCTCCTACCTCTCGGCCATCTCCGTGGCGCCCGAGACCTCCGAACTCGTCGCCAGCGTCAACGGCACCGTGGTCGGCCGCACCCGGATCCAGGCCCCCGGCGCGGTCAAGGTGGTGGAGTTCGAGCTGCCCGAAGGCAGCCTCAAGCTCGGCTACAACGCCATCGACCTCTCGGCGAGCCAGCGCCACCGGGTCGACTGCTCCCTGGACGCGACCTACGAGCTCTGGACGCAGATCGATCCCTCGCGCTCCGGCCTCGTGGTGGCCCCCGTCGCCGCCGCCGGGATCGAGCTGAAGGACCTTGCCGCCCTCGAGCCCGACGACGGCGGCGCCCTGCCGGTCCGCGTCGTGATCAACGACAAGCCGAGCCTGCCCCGCCTGGAGCGGATGTTCCACGCCATCGAGGCGATCGGCCTCGTGGGGCGCGTTGCCCGCCCGGTGGTGGAGTTCGGCTCGGTGATGACCGGCCGCGCGGGCATCAACCTCATCGTCGGCACGGCGGCGGAGCTGCGCGGCACGCCGGACATCGAGAGCATCGGCCCGATCACCGGCCCCCGGCTCGCGATGCTGCCGCCGCGGGAGGACCGTGCCCCGGCCCTCGTCGTCAGCGGCACCAGCTACGACGAGATCGAATCCGCCATCGCCACCCTGGCGCGCGGCACCGAGCCCTACGGCACGCCGCGCGGCCTGAAGGCCGCGGCGCTGCTGCGCGGCGCGCCCCTCGACAGCGGCGACCGCGTCTCGCTGCAGTCCCTCGGCGTCGCGACCCGGGAATTCTCCGGGCGCCTGCTGACGACCCGCTTCGACGTCCAGCTTCCGCCGGACTTCCTGCCCGCCGATTACGGCAAGATGCTCCTGAACCTCTCGGGCGCCTACGCCTCCGGCCTGTCGTCGGAGGCGCGCGTCCTCGTCGACCTCAACGGCCGCAACGCCGCCAGCGTACCCCTGCCGCAGGCACGCGGCGAAGTCTTCGAGAACAACACCATCCCGCTGCCCCTCGGCCTGTGGCGGCCGGGCCTGAATCGCGTCGAGATCTCGGCCCAGGTGCCGACCCCCGGCGACGCCACCTGCGCGGCTAGCACCGCGGAGACGAAGCGCGAACGCTTCCTGTTCCTCGACCGCACGACCCTGAGCGTTCCGAACCTGGCCCGGGCCGCCCGGATCCCGGACCTCGCAGCGACGACCAGCGGCGCCGTCCCCTTCCTGGAAGGGGGGCAGCGGCCCCGCCTCGTCCTGCCCGTCCTGGACCGCGACACCGTGGCGGCGGGCGCCATGATCGCCGCGCGGCTCGCGAGCGCCGCCGGCCGGGTGATCGACTTCGAACTCGCCACGGAGGCGCAGGGCGGCACGGGACCGACCCTGGTGGTGGCCCCGGTGCGCGCCGTGGCACCCGCGACCCTGACCGGCCTCGGCCTCGATCCGGAACAGATCCAGCGCATCTGGGAGGCTCGCGCCGAGACGGCCCGGCCCGCGGGACAGTCCGGCTCGGTCCCGGCCCCGACCCTCGACCGCCTGCGCCGCAACGTGCCGGCCCGCTGCAGCCTGCCCGACCTCAACTTCCGCGTCGCCGGTCCGGTGACGCCTCGCGGAAACGCTCCGGACGCCGCATCCGGAGCCCGCGGCGGTACGGCCCGCGCCAGCGATGGCGATCTCGTGACGAAGTGGGACGAGACCCTGCGCGCCCGTCACCCCCTGGTCGAGGCGGCCGACGGCCTCGTCGAGCGCGCCTCGACCACCGTGCGCGGCCTGCTCGGCGAGACGCGCACCTGGATCGATGCCGACGCGTCGGAACGGAGATCCGCCGTCCCGCCCCGCACCTCGCTCATCCTGGCACAGGCCCTGGCGAGCGGGGGCACCGGGTTCGATGAGACCACCACCCTGGTCACCGCCCCGAACCCGCTCCTGCTCAAGGCTTCCGTGGCCTGCCTCATCGACCCCGAGGTCTGGTCGCGGATCAGCGGGCGCTTCGCCTTCCTCGACGCGGCCGACGGCCGCCTCGACACGGTCGAGCCCGACGCCGTCCGGATCGTCGAGACGCGGGCGCCCTCGGTCTGGAACCTGCGGCTCGTCGTGGCCGGGTGGCTCTCGATGAACCCCGTCGTCTACGCGGCGCTGGCGCTCACCCTGGCCCTCTGCCTCGGCCTGACCACCACGCTCATGGTCCGCAATGTCGGCCGGAGGAATGCATGAGACGCCCCGCCCCGAGGCGCCCCTTCCCGACGGTCCGAGGCGCCGCCCTCGCGGCGGTCCTGACCGTAGGATTCGCGAGCGGATCCGTCACCGGGCCCTCCCTGGCTCAGGGCGGCGCCGCGCCGCTTCCCGCCGGCCAGGCCCGCGATCCCCAGACACGCGATCCCGCCATGCCGGACCTGCCGACCTCCGTCCCGCCCGCCATCGCGCTGCCGGCCGCGCCGCAGGCCAAGGACGATCTCGCCCGCGCGGCTCAGCCCCTCGCCGGGAGCCTGAGGAGCGCGGAGGGCTGGCGCCTCTATCGCGCCCGCTTCGTCACCGAGGCCGGACGCGTCGTCGACACCGCCAATGGCGGGATCAGCCACAGCGAGGGGCAGGGCTACGGCATGCTGCTCGCCGTGGCGGCCAACGACCGCCCGACCTTCGAGCGGCTCTGGGGCTGGACCCGCGCCAACCTGATGGTTCGCCCGGATTCGCTCCTGGCCTGGCGCTGGGAGCCGGGCAAGCGCCCGGCTGTGGCGGACATGAACGACGCCACCGACGGCGACATCCTCGTCGCCTGGGCGCTGACGGAGGCGGCGGAAGCCTGGGACGATGCCGGCTACCGCGTGGCGGCCCGCCGCATCGCCGTCGAGGTCGGTCGCCGCACCATCCTGTTCAAGGACCCCAACGGCGCGTTGCTGCTCCCGGCGGTCTCGGGCTTCTCGGCGGCGGAACGCGCCGATGGTCCCCTGATCAACCTGTCGTACTGGGTCTTCCCGGCCTTCGCCCGCCTGCCCCTGGTGGCTCCGGAATACGACTGGGCCGCCCTGACCGGGAGCGGCCTGCGGCTCCTGCGCCGCGCCCGCTTCGGCAGCGCCAATCTACCCACCGAGTGGATCTCCCTGAAGGGTGACCAGCCCCGCCCGGCCGACGGCTTCCCGCCGCTGTTCTCCTACAACGCGATTCGGATTCCCCTATACATGGCCTGGGCCGATGTGGGTCGCCGGGAGGATTACGAGCCCTTCGTGGTCCTCTGGTCCGGGCCGGACCGGGAGCGCCTGCCCATCGTCGACACCGGCGACGGGCGCACCGTCGAGTGGCTGGGCGAGAGCGGCTACGCCGCCTTGTCCAGCCTGCTGCTCTGTGCCGTGAAGGGAACCCCGCTCCCCGACGGCTTCAGCCAGGTGCAAGACAACGAGAACTACTATCCGACCACGCTGCATCTCCTGGCCATGGTGGCCGCGCAGATGAGGGGACCGTCATGCTTGAAGCGTTAGCGCGCCGGCTGAGCCGCGGCACCGCGCCCCTCGGCGTCCCGCTGGGCATGGCCCTCGCGGTGCTCGCCCTGCCGGCCCTGGCTCAGGGTCCGGCCGGCGAGGATGCCAGCCGGGCGCCCGCCATCGTCGTCGATCCCACGGGGTCGGCGGCCAACGGCATGGTCGACGAGAGCGCGCTGCGCTACTACGCGGCGCAGAAGCAGACCGCGCGGATGAAGGCGGAGGCCGCGCGGCTGAAGCAGCTCTATCCGGGCTGGACCGAGCCCACCGACCTCGACACCCTGCAGCCGAGCCCTCCCGAGGAAGCGCCCCTCTGGGACCTCTTCACGGCCGGCCGCTTCGACGACCTCTACGCGGCGATCGCCGGTCGGCGCACGATCGACCCGAACTGGCAACCCTCGGACGAACTGGCGCGCAAGCTGCGCCGCGCCGGCTTCCGCAGCCGCCTGAAGGGGCTCGCCAGCGCCAAGCGCAACCTCGACGTCATCGCCCTCTACCGCGCCGATCCCAGCGCGCTCGATCCCGGCGACGTCGAGAGCATCTGGATCGTCGCCGATGCCCTGGCGGCCGAGGAGGCGACGGCGCAGGCCTTCACGCTCTACAAGTCCGTCCTCGACACCAGCAGCGACACCGGCGCCCGGCTGGCCACCATCCAGAAGGCGATGTCGAATCTGCCGATGGCCGCGGCCGAGCAGCTCATCGCCCTCGGCCGGACGGATTCCGACGGCAGTTCCGAGTTCCGCCGCATCGCCATCGACATCACCCGCGCGCGGATCGTCGCCGTCCTGCACGACGCCCCCGCTCAAGAGCCGACCACCACCGACATCGCCGCGTTCCAGGCTCAAGCCCGCAAGACCGGCGATCCGCGGGAGACCGGGCTCCTCGGCTGGTACGCCTACAAGCGCCAGCAGTTCCGCGAGGCGCTGGACTGGTTCAAGCTCGCGATCAGCCGGGGCGGCGACGCGATGACCGCCCACGGCCTCGCCCACGCGCTGCGCGCCGTCGGCATGGCGCGCGAGGCCGAGGAGGTGGCCTATGCCTGGCGTGACAAGTACGTCGGCAACAACATCCTCTTCATCGAGCTCCTGGAGCGCAAGCTGACCCAGGCCAACCCGGCCTTCATCGACCTGGACCGCATCAACCGCTACGCGAAGGTGACCCTGGCCTCGAGTTCCGGCGAGGGCGCTCAGGCGCTGGGCTGGTACGCCTACAATTCCTGCCAGTTCGACGCCGCCCTGGAGTGGTTTCAGCACGGCATCGCCTGGCTCCCGAGCGAATCGACGGTGCTGGGCTATGCCCTGGCGCTGCAGCGCCTGAAGCGCACGCGCGAGTACCTCGAGATCGTGAACCGCTACGACGGCCTGTTCCCGAAGGTGGTCGACCTGCTGTTCCGCGAGGGCCCGGACGGGCCGCCGCTCGCCTGCAGCGTCGCGGCGGCACCGGCGGCCGCCGGCGCGCGCCAGCCCGCGAGCCCCGCGCCGACCGCCGTGATCGCCAACGCCGCCCGCGCGGCGGGCGCCTACGGGCGGGTGCCGAAGCCCGACATCTCGGCCAATGGAGCGGTGCGCCCGCTTCCGGTCCTGCGCAGCGAGTTTCCGCTGTCCGTCGCCTCCGAGAACCCGTTCCGCTACCTGCCGGCCGCGATGGCCCGGCAAGCGCCCGAGCGGAGCGCGGGCGGCTTCCTGCCCGAACCCGCGACGGGTACGCCGCCCTTGGTCGCCCGCCGGGTGCCGGGCGCCGGGCCGATGCCCTACGAGCGCTACGGCTTCGCGCTGCTGCCGGGCTACAACGGCATGACCCAGGCTTCCACCCTGTCCGATCCGCCCGCCGGCACCCAGTGGCAGGACCAGCAGGCCGCAAGCGCCAACGGTCAGACCCGGTCGAGCCGCGAATCCGACCGCTTCGGCGTCCCGGGCTCGCAACGCGCCAACTTCGTCGAGGCCGGCACCAGCGCCGGACAGCAGCCATGAGTCGGATACGGCCTTCCGGAACCGCGGCGGCGCTGGCGGCGCTGCTGCTCCTGCCCGCGCTCCCCGCCAGCGCCCGTCCCGGCCGCGCGGCCCTCGACCTGCCGGGCGCCGGACCCGTGTCCGACGTGGCGCAGAACCCGTCCCGCGACGGCTATTCCCAGCGGATCACCTTCCAGAACGACCCGCGCGGCGTCGCCGAGGTGAGCGTCCGAAACGGGGAGGGGGGCTCCGGCTCCGCCCTCGCCATGACAAAGCCGAGCCGGACGGGAATCGCGGCCGAGCTGCGGGCGCGCTTTCCCGGCGAGACCATGCGGGTCGCGACCCAGGCCCACCGCAACGCCTACGGTCCGGTCGGCCTCGCGCTCGGCAACGACTGCCTCTACGCCTGGCAGTGGATCGACCTTGGTGACGCGGGCCGGCGTCGGCCGTCCTCCCTGTTCGGTAGCGACGGCGCGGCACCGGCCGCCTCCATGCGGATCAAGCTCTGTCGCACGGCGACGGCCAGTCTCGCGGATTTGACCCGCTCGGTGGAGCAGCTGCGGTTCTCGGCCGATTCCAACGCGGCGCCCCGCGCCCAGGAAGAGATGGCCGCTCGCCGGCAGCCGGTGCGGCGGCGCGATGCGGCGGCCCCACGGCCGCGGGCGCCCCGCGAAGCCGCGCAGGTGCCGGAGAACACGATGCGTCCGCCCGGCCCGATGGAGCGGCCGGGCCCGGAGAAGCGCCCGGAGGCCGCGCCGCGCCGCGTGGCCGCGGAGCAGTCCGGCCAGACGCAGCGCTACCTCGTGCCGGGGCCCGGCACGGCGCCGCCCGCGCCCGCGGTTCCCGTTCCGGTGCCGCCGGGCGGGGGGCAGGGCCCACGCTACATCACCGATGCGGGGCAGGCGGACGGGTCCGTCGCGATCGCGGTGCCGAGACCGGCCACGAACCGCGCCGAGGTCGAGGACCTCATGGCTCGCGAGCTCCCGGCACGGGCCTATCGCCCGCCGCCGTAGGAGGTTGCGACCGGAAGGACAGGTCCATCTATCCGGAGCGATGCGGAACCACCGGGTGGTTCCGGGGGAGGAGGCCTGTCCGCGCTCCGGGCTGTCGCAGCGCGACCGGTCAGTTCGCCGGCCGGTCCTGCGATCGTAGATTTTCATCGCCCCTCGCGCATGCAACCTTGAACACCCATGCCTGACAGGCGAAGAAGCCTGCGGCAGGATGGTGGGCGACGGAAATGGCGCGGGTCAGCGGGCGCGGTGTTCCCCCGAACGGAGCGGCCGCCGTAGCGGTGCAGGCGAACCGGATGCCGGCTTCGGCGCCGCGCCGCGCCGGCCGGGAAAACGCCGCATGACCGGTGCGACGGACGAACCCGACGCCGGCACGGAGCCCAAAGTCGGCATCCGCCTCGCCTGTACCGTCTCGGAACATGTCGGCCTCGCCCATCAGGAGAACGCAATCCCGGTGATCCGGGAGATCGTGGTCGCGAACGCTTCGGAGGAGGACCTCGTCGACCTCCGGCTGCGCATCGAGAGCCGGCCGGCCGTGATGCCTTCGCTGATGCTGCGCATCGACCGGGTGGCGGCCGGCACGCAGCACACTGTCGAGCCTCCGGACCTCCGCCTCGACGGCGGCCGGCTCGCCAGCGTCTCCGAGGCGGGGCGCCTCGAACTCACCCTGATGCTGGACGATGCGGAGGGCGAGCGGACCCGGACGGACGCCACGATGCGCCTGCTCCCGCCCGCGCACTGGGGCGGCCGCAGCGCGCCGGAACTCCTCGCCGCCTTCGTCCGACCCAAAGATCCGGCCGTCGGCGCCGTCCTGCGCGAGGCCGCCACGAAGCTCGGGGAGGCGGGCCGCGAGATGGGGCTGGATGGCTACGCGTCCGGCCGCAAGGCCCGGGCCTGGGACATCGCCGGGGCGATCTGGGCCGCCCTGGCCGACCGCCGGCTCGCCCCCATCCGGTCCCCCGTCGGCTTCGAGCGGGCCGGGCAGACGGTGCACGGCCCGGGCGATGTGCTCGCGGCCCGGGCCGGCACCTGCCTCGACCTCTCCCTGCTCTACGCCGCCTGCCTGGAGCAGGCCGGCCTCAACCCGGTGCTGGTGCTCGCCGTCGGCCACGCCTTCGTCGGCGTCTGGTTGCAGGACGAGGATTTCGGGAGCGCGACGGTCGACGACCAGCAGCATCTGCGCAAGCGGCGCGACCTGCAGGATCTGATCCTCGTCGAGACGACGCTGCTGACCCACGATCCGCCGGCGGCGTTCCGGACCGCGACCGACCACGGCGGGCGGCTCGTCGAGGACACCGCTCCGGCCGCCCTGGAGTTCGCCATCGACATCCGGCGCTGCCGCTGGCGCGGCATTCGCCCGATGGATCTCGGCGGCGGCGGCACGAGCGCGGCGGCGGCACCGGCCGCGCCGCTGAACCAGCCCCTCTCGGCGGCGCTGGCCTTCGACGAGGCGATCCATCCGCCCGTCGACGAGGCCCCCGAAACCCCGGCCGGGCGCCTGGAGCACTGGAAGCGCAAGCTCCTCGACCTGTCGCTGCGCAACAAACTCCTCAACTTCAAGCCCGGCAAGGGCTCGGTCGTCCTCGAATGCGTCTCTCCCGGCGCTTTGGAGGACGGCCTGGCGACGGGGCAAGACTTCCGGCTGAAGCCCGTCTCCGAAGGGCCGGCCCCACCCGGCGAGCGCGGCGCCGAACTCGCGGCGGCCCTGGCCCGGAAGGAGATCCACACCACCGCGACGGAGGCCGATCTCGACCGCCGCCTGCTCGATCTCTATCGGCTGGCCCGCAACGGCTTCGAGGAGGGCGGAGCCAACATCCTGTTCCTGGCCGTCGGGTTCCTGTCCTGGAGGCGCAAGGAGGGGGAGGCCGCGAACCTTGCGCCGCTGCTGCTCGTCCCGGTCGCGCTCCGGCGCTCCAGCGTGCGGGCCGGCTTCCACCTGGCGCTGCACGACGACGAGATCCGGATCAACCCGACCCTGATCGAGATGCTGCGCCAGGACTTCCGGCTGCGGATCCCGGACCTCGAGGGCGACCTGCCGCGGGACGGGTCCGGCATCGACGTGGACGCCATCTTCCGGATCGTCCGCCAGCACGTGAAGGAATTGCGCGGCTGGGAGGTGGTGCCGGATGTCGTGCTCTCGTCCTTCTCGTTCACCAAGTACCTGATGTGGAAGGACCTCGTCGACCGGGCCGACCTCCTGAAGCGCAACCCGGTGGTGCGCCACCTCATCGAGACGCCGAAGCACGCCTACGACGACGGCACGCCCTTCCCCGATCCGGCCCATCTCGACCGGGATCATCCGCCCGAGACCGTGTTCGCGCCGCTCTCGGCGGATTCCTCGCAGCTCTCCGCCGTCCTGGCCGCCGCCGGCGGCAAGGACTTCGTGCTGTTCGGGCCGCCCGGCACGGGCAAGAGCCAGACCATCGGCAACATGATCGCCCAGTGCCTGGCCCAGGGGCGCACCGTCCTGTTCGTGTCCCAGAAGACGGCAGCGCTGGAAGTGGTGCAGCGGCGCCTGCAGGAGATCGGCCTGGGCGATCACTGCCTGGAGGTGCACGCCGCCAGAGCGCAGAAATCGGCCGTGCTCGGCCAGCTGCGCCGGGCCTGGCACGAGCGCGCGGACCCCACGCAGGTGGACTGGCAGGAGGCCACGCGCACGCTCGCGGACCTGCGCGCCGAGCTGAACGGCCTCGTTCAGGCCCTGCACCGGCGGCGGGAGAACGGGCTTTCGGCTTACGAGGCCTTCGGGCGCGTGATCGCGGCCGGGTCCGAACCGGCCGACCTCGTTCTCGCCTGGCCCGACTACCGCGCCCATGGGGCGGACACGCTCGCGTTCCTGCGGGCGGCCTGCCGCGACCTGCGACCGATCCTGGGCGCGGTGGGGTCCCCCGCCGACCACCCGCTGCGGGGCATCGAATCCACGCATTGGTCGCCGGTCTGGCGCGACGGCCTGGATGCGGCGATCACCGCCACGCTCGAGGCGCTGACCGCCCTCGGGGCGAGCGGCGGGGCCTTCGCCGAGGCGATCGGGTTTTCGTCGCATCCGGTGACCGAGGCGGAAACCCGCGGCCTCCTGGTCCTCGGCAGTGAACTTCTGCGTCCCGAGGCCCGGTGCGGAATCGCCTTCCTGGCCGACGACACGGGGGACCTGCGCCGGGCGGTGGCCGCGCGCGAACGCGTCCAGGCCATCCGGGCCGAGCACGTCGGCCGGCTCACCGGCACCTACCGGCCCGGCATCCTGGACCAGGACCTGGCGGGTCTTCTCGCCGCGTGGGTCGCCGCACGCAGTGCGAACATCCTCGTCCGCCGCCATCGCGCGAGGAAAGTCCTGCTGCGGCTCCAGCCCTATGCCGAGGGCGCGCTGCCGGACGATGTCGGGCCGGACCTCGCCGGGCTGATCGCGCTCGCCCGGCACGAGACGGCCGATCGCCCCGAGGAGGCGGCCCTCGCCCGGCTGGGACTGCCCTGGAGCGCCCCGGATCTGCCGGCCGCCGACTTCCGGCCGGCCGTGGCCTGGGCCGAGAGGGTCGAGCGGCTCCTGCCCGTCCTCGGGGCGCCCACTCTCGGCGGCGCAGGCCTGCGCTCCCACCTCGTCCGGCTCGTCGTGCATCAGGGCCGGGACCTCGAAACGGGCGGGCGCATCGCCCAGGCCTACGCCGCCTTCGCGCAGGATCACGCCCGGGGGGACGTGGCGACGAAGGCGCTCGGACGACAGGCCGGACGGTCCGGTCCCCCGGCGACGGCGGAGGCGGGCGGGATTGCCGCGAGCATCGCCCTGGCCCGGCGCTGGGCCTCCGGTCTTGCGCGTGCCCAGGGCTGGTGCGCCTGGCAGGCGGCCGCCCAGGGGGCGCGGAGCGCCGGCCTCGGGCCGCTGATCGAGGCCCTGGAGGAGGGCCGGATCACGCCCGACCGGGCCGAGGCGGCCTTCGAGACCGCCTATGCCCGCTGGTGGATCGACCGCGTCGTTGATGACGACCCGGCCCTGCGCCGCTTCCTGCCGGAGCGGCACGAGGACGTGATCGCCCGCTACCGCGCCGCCGACGCGCGGGTCGGCGAACTCGCCAGGCAGGTCGTCCGCGACCGGCTGGGCCGCGCCATTCCAGGGCCGACGGCCTTCGGGCGCGATCCCGAATGGGGCGCGCTCTCGCACGCGCTGACGCGGAAGCGGGGGCACCCGCCCCTACGCAAGCTGTTCAGCCAGATGCCGAACGCGCTCACGCGGCTCACGCCCTGCGTGATGATGAGCCCGCGGTCGATCGCGCAGTACCTTCCGCCCGATGCGGCACCGTTCGACGTCGTCATCTTCGACGAGGCCTCGCAGATCGCGCCCTGGGACGCGATCGGGGCGATGGCGCGAGGCCGCCAGGTGGTCGTCGTCGGCGATCCCGAGCAGCTGCCGCCGACCCAGGTCGGCGATCGCGGCGTCGACGACAACGAGGACGCCGACGACTTCACCGACCAGGAATCGATCCTCGATGCGTGCCTCGCGGCCAACATCCCGCGGCGGACCCTCGACTGGCACTATCGCAGCCGCCACGAGAGCCTGATCGCCTTCTCGAACGCCCGTTACTACGGCGGGCGCCTGGTCACGTTCCCCGCGCCGGTGACCGAGGACCGGGCGGTGCGCCTGAGCTTCGTCCCGGACGGCGTCTACGAGCGGGGGGCCGGCCGGGTGAACCGGCCCGAAGCCCTGGCGGTAGTCGCCGACATCGTGCGCCGCCTGCGCGATCCGGATTTCGCACGCGCGCGGCGCTCCCTCGGCATCGTCACCTTCAACGGCGAGCAGCAGCGGCTCATCGAGAACCTCCTCGACGAGCAGCGACGGTCGTCTCCGGAGCTGGAGCCGTACTTCGATCGCGATCGCTGGCACGAGCCGGTCTTCGTGAAGAACCTCGAGAACGTCCAAGGCGACGAGCGTGACGCCATCCTGTTCTCGGTCGCGGTCGGGCCCGACCCGGGCGGCCGGATGGTGAGCACGGTGTCGTCCCTCAACAGGGACGGTGGCCACCGCCGCCTGAACGTCGCCATCACGCGCGCACGACGGGAGCTCGTGGTCTTCAGCTCCCTCCGCCCCGAGCAGATCGATCTGAGCCGCACCCGGGCGCGGGGCGTGCGCGACTTCAAGCACTTCCTCGAATTCGCCGACCGCGGCGTGCGGGCGCTCGCCGAGGCCTGCGCGCCGACGGGCGGCGGGGTGGAATCGCCGTTCGAGGCCGCCGTGCTGGCGGCGTTGCGGGCCAGGGGTTGGGCCGTGCACACGCAGATCGGCGTGTCGGGGTTCCGGATCGATCTCGGCATCGTCCATCCCGACGCCCCCGGGCGCTACCTCGCCGGCGTCGAGTGTGACGGCGCGACCTATCACCGGTCCGCCACGGCGCGCGACCGCGACCGCCTGCGCGAGCACGTGCTGACGGACCTCGGCTGGCGCATCCGGCGGGTCTGGAGCACCGAGTGGTGGGCGGACGCGAACGGCGCCCTCGCCAAGCTCGATCGGCGTCTGCGGGAAGATCTGGAGTCCGATCGCGCCCCCCTCGGGAACGCGGAAGACACCGATGCGGTCGGAAAGCGCCATTCCGAAGCGCCGGACGCCGCGGGCTCGGACCGCTCGCCGGAGCCGGGCGGCGAGGCGCCGGGCGCGCCCGTGGAGCCTGATCCGGCCTACCGCCTCGCCGACCCGGCCGACCTCGGGGTCGCTCTGGCGCAGGGCCGCTTCCAGGACTCGTCCTACCATCCGGTTCTGGCGGCTTTGGTGACGCACGTGATCGCCGTGGAGGGCCCGATCTACGAGGACGTGCTGCTCCGGCGCATCGCCCGCGCTCACGGCCTCCAGCGGTCGAGCCCCGTCCTTCGCGAGGCGGTCCTCGCGCAGGTTCCCACCTCGGTGGCCCGCAGCGACGAAGAGGGCCGCCCCGTCCTCTGGCCGCCTCACGTCGCACCGCGCCCGCGCCATCCCTACCGCCCGGCGGCCTCCGGCCTGCGCAGCCATGCCGATACGCCGATGCCGGAACTCGTCGGTCTGGCGGACACGGTGCGTCCGGATGCTTCCGAGGCCGAGCGCGTGCGGCTGATGGCCCGGGCGGTCGGGCTGTCACGGGTCGAGGCCGGAACGCGGGCCCGACTCGCACGGGCGAGCGCCCTGGCACGCCAGCCGGACCCACCCGCCCCGTGACGGTACACCCGGACCGAACGCCGTTCCCGATCTTTCCGATCCCCCGGCGGCCGGGTGAGCGCGAAGGTTCCACACACGGTGCGGGCCGCATCGCGCGGCGGGGCCTGAATCCTTCGCCGGTCCGCCGACGTCGTGGGCTTGCCGACGCGCGATGGAGGCAGGCATGCCGGCTCGAGTCGCAGCCGCAGGATTTGACGCGCGTCCCTTGGGGCGCTGGTCCCGATCCCGGAACCGGACCGGCTTTGAGGGACGTCGACGGATTCCATCCAATCTTCCACGACGTTCACGATCCCGACCCGTCGAGGATCACGGCCGCGCGAGACTCATCCACTCCGTGTGCTTCAACCAACATGCTGCATTGCAGCAAAAGAGCCGAACACTGATCTTTCAGAATGCTCGCTTCTCCTCTGTGAAGATCACGAATACGTCTTCCATAAATTTGGTTAACTTTTCTATATTTCAGCAAGACAACCTTCAATTGTCGCACGCGCCGCCCATCGTTGATTTGAACAATGCCGTCCGCGACGACAGAAAGGTCGATTTGCCGGCTCGCGAATAATTGGCTTGGTTTCTGCTTCATTAGGAGAGATAGACGTGCAGCGAAGCGAAATGGGACAGATCTGCCCCATTTCGCGTCAGCGCCAGCGGGTGGATGGGAACCGATGTCTGCTTATCCTGAGGGCACCGTCACGATGGACACGACTTCCGCCCGCACGTGTGCCCGCACGAGCGTCGCCGTCGCCTCGGAGACCGTCGGCCTGGCCCGGCCGCGCCCGAACCTGGCGGCCCTGCGACCCGCCCTCGATCCCGTCCTGGCCGCCCTCGCCCTGGTCCTCCTGGCCCCCCTGCTGGTCCTCGTCGCCCTGCTGGTGCGCCTCGACAGCCGCGGCCCCGTCCTGTTCCGCCAGACCCGAACCGGCAAGGACGGGCGCGCCTTCCAGATCTACAAGTTCCGCACCATGCGCGTGCTGGACGACGGGGCGGTCGTGCACCAGGCCACCCGCGGCGATGCCCGCGTGACCCGCGTCGGCGCCCTCCTGCGCCGGACCAGCATCGACGAGCTGCCCCAACTCCTCAACGTCCTCCAGGGCGACATGGCCCTGGTCGGTCCCCGCCCCCATGCCCTGGCCCACGACCTCTATTACGGCGCCGAGATCCCGACCTACCGCCAGCGCTTCGCCGTCAAGCCCGGCATCACCGGCTGGGCCCAGATCAACGGCTCGCGCGGGCCCACCCCCACCCTGGCCGACATGCAGCGCCGCGCCGCCCTCGACCTCTGGTACATCGAGAACCAGAGCCTGCGCCTCGACATCCAGATCCTCGTACGCACCGTCCTCGCCGAAATCACCCGCCGTACCAACGCGTTCTGAG
>NZ_JBKEZQ010000017.1:0-94272 GCF_053345175.1 Methylobacterium sp. M6A4_1b | reverse complement strand
AAACGTATGGCCCGCCCCGTCCGCAAGTGGCTTATGATCCGCTGGTCTGAGCAGTCTGCATAAACGTATCCGGCCTTCCGGCAGCGCCATTGGCCAAGATGGAGATCCGCGCGTTCTGGTCCTCATAAAAGGGTCGGCGTCGAGCGCCATTTTACGCCAGAGGCTTCCAGAACACCGATCGACTGTCAGGCCATCTTTCTCTCGCCGCTCGCAGACAACGTAAGGCCGACGAAGGCTTCGCCGACCAAGCTCGGTTCAGGCAGCCAACGCTGCCGGCTCATAGACGCGTTCGTGGCGCAGAAGTGCCCACACGGTCCGAGCCATCTTGGCTGCCAGCGCGACGACGGCGGTATTAGCATGTGCCCGCGCCAGCAGGCCCCGTAGCCACTGGCCGATCAGCGTATCGCTCTTGCGCAAAGTCGGCATCGCGGCCCGAGCGCCCTGGATCAGCATCTTGCGCAGGTACTTGCTGCCACGTTTGGTGATCCCGAGGAGACGTGGTCGTCCGCCCGTTGTGACCTGACGCGGCACGAGGCCGAGCCAGGCCGCCAGATCACGTCCGCGGGCGAAGGTCGCCACATCACCGATCGCCGCGACCAGCGCCGTCGCGTTGAGGGCGCCGATGCCCGGGATGGTGGTAAGCCGGCGCGCACTTTCGTCGGTCCGAGCCTGTTCGACGAACTCTGCGTCGAGGGCTGCGATGCGTCCGTCGAGGGACTGCCAGCGATCCCGGACGTCCGCCACGAGGATGCGCATCCGTGGCGTGAGGTCAGAGACCGCCTCGGTATCGAGCAGATTTTCTAAGCTAGCGGCGAGCTTGGCGCGTCCCTGCGGGACGATGTGACCGCGCTCCAGAAGGATGGCGCGGATCTGGTTCATCAGGGCCGTGCGTTCGCCGACAAGTTGGTCCCGCACCCGGTGCAGGGTCTGCATGTCGAGCTGTGCCTCCGACTTCAATGCCACGAACCGCATGGTCGGACGCGTCGCAGCCTCTGCGATCGCCTCAGCGTCGCGGTCGTCATTCTTCTGGGCTTTGACGTAGGGCCGCACATATTCCGGCGACATCAACCGGATGGTGTGGCCTTGAGCGGCGAGCGCCCGGCCCATGTGATGCGCGCCACAGCACGCCTCCATGGCGATGATGCAAGCTGGAAGCGTTGCGCCAAAGGTCATCACCGTCTCGCGCCGCATCCGGCGTCGCAAGACGACCCGACCGGTCGCATCCTGCCCGACAAGGCTGCAGCTGTTCTTGCCCAGATCGATCCCGAGTATCGCAATGGCCATCGGTCCGCTCCATCCCTCGTGTGAGCCACACTGCAAACCTAGCAGTGAAGCCCAGTGAGGGGCGGGCCATCCATAAAAGGGGCTCTGCCACCGGCCAGAACCCGACGGATCGGGGCAAGCCGGGCACGAAGCGTCACCTCGTCACCGACGCACGCGGCACGCCGCTCGGCTTCTGCTTGAGCAAGGCCAACCGCCACGACAGCCTGATGCTGGCCCCGACGCTTGACGCCATCCCGCCTCTGAGTAGCGGACAGCGCGGGCGACCGCGCCGGCAGCCCGGTAAGCTGCACGCTGACAAGGCCTACGATGCCAGGGCGAGGCGGCAGGAATGCCGGGCTCGCGGGATCGTGCCGCGCATCGCCCGCAGAGGCGTCGAGAGCAGCGAGCGGCTCGGGCGTCACCGCTGGGGGTTCGAGCGCACCCACGCCTGGTTCAACCGCTTCCGCCGCCTGCGCATCCATTACGAGCGACGCGAAGACAACTACCAGGCCTTCACCTGCCTCGCCGCAAGCCTCATCACCCTCAACCAGATCAGGCGGTTCTGTTAGGCGCTCAAAATCCGGGCCGAAATCACAGCACGAACGCCAACGCTCGCCCAGCAAGTCACTCTCAATGAGGTCTGGTATTAGATGAAGGTGCGGTAGTGTGCATCTGATCGCACCAAGTAAGAAGTTCCCGCTAGGCCGAAAAGCCGGACCAATTGAGCAATCTTTTCTAATCGCTGCAAGCGTCGGTCTGCATAGATAGTAAATGACCGAGGGTCGCGCATGTATACCACTCGGCCTCGCGGGAACGCCTCATATTCATGAGCTGCAATGGCTTCCGGCAGACCTTGGCGGCCTAACACTGTGGCGCCGAGACTTCGCCATGCTTCCCAGACCTCATAGTGTCCGCGCGAGTGGGTAAGGCAATCACCGTAGGCCTCTGCATGTGCCAGGGTCGTCTGGTCAGTAACTAGCACCATCCGTCCCTTTTCCAGCACGCCCCAAAAAATGCCGACGCTCGGCAGCTTCGTATTGTTGATAGGGATGTCACCCTTTGCACGACCGGTGTTTATACTAGAAATATTTGCGCTCATGACTTACGCTCCTACTATTCAGTTCGACTTTATTGTCATATATCGGATGGGAAATTCACCTTCTATTCATTTGAGCTGAGGCACGCCAGGTCGCCACGGCAAGGGACAGTCGTCGCGATAGAGCCTGCTTGCCGCGTAAAGTATCGACCACTACCGAATGCGGGTGCCCAGACGCGCCAAACATAACAAAACTGCTCCGAATAGATTTGAGGAGATAAATAGCGATAATCCAACTGATTCTAGGAAATATACGCAGAATCATAACTTCTATTGCAATATACGATCAGAAATAAATTCATCGGGTAATTTTGGTGGTCTGCTGGATTACAATTAACTAATTAAGTGTTTAGTTGGCATACTACCGTCTGTACGCTGATTTGGCCGATCTCCTCAACCACTGGCCGATGCCAGACGGAGGGTGGCAGCTTGCCCACTAGGACCTCAACACCGTTTCACGCTGGTCGACATCAGAGATGATCCCACGTAGCGCGGCTAAGGATCAACTCGCAAAATGCCCGTTCCAAGGGTCACGGCGATGGGAGGATGCTGCAGCGGACTAGCATCGGGCCGTCAGATGCACAGCACTCCACCGCATGGCGCATGAATTGCTGCGAACGACGTTGTCGTAGAGGACTAGATATCTTGCCTCTAGCCGGCCCAATGGCTTGGTAAAAATTTGAGGTGTAGCATACGAATTGCGGGTGAATGAAAAGACGTATTCGCGATCGCAGCCCTTCGGTTTGCGTCAAGTTCGACCTCGTAGCGGGGAGCCGAGCTCCAACATCATCGCTCCCGACTAACGATTGCAAGAAATTGTCGGAAGGCAAATTTTCGTCGGGACAAGGCCCGAGCTTCATACCGGTTGAATTTTTCAAGCTCAACAAAGGTCTCAGGCGAGGGCACGCTTGATGAGCGGTGGCCTAGTTCAGGACCCGATCTTTCATCAGTGGTGCCACCTCGCAACTTTGCATTCCCGAATGCTTGTATCCGTTTTAGATAGACCTGAGCCTCAGCAGCAGCGCGAGCTGCCGCCAGAGTGATGGCATCAGTGCCGTAATCGCCCGCCATCAGCGCCACCAGATATTCGGTTTCCACTTCCTCTTGTGAATTCGATCCGATGACCGATAAACCGTGTTTGAGAGAGTTCTGTCTCGATCGAGCCTTGCCCACGGATGTGCGTGGGCCTGTGCTCTTCGAAGAATTACGACGATTGGCGACGCTTGCGCGCTTAGAGGTCATTGCCGGCCTTTATTTAATGAAGCAAAAACTATTGCCCGATCGTTCATTCGATTTTGAGGATTTCCTCGGCAGCTTTCCTGGCACGCTGACCAAAGGCTGTTCGTGCACGTTCAATTTCGCGTAGGAGCGCATCTCGACGTTGTTCAGCCAACGAAGCCATCCGATCGAGGCGTTCGATGAAGGACAAATTCGACAAGAAGGCGTGCGCTGCTACGTCCTCAGCCGTAAGACCGCGCTTCCCAAGGATCTCATTGACCTGAGCCCGCTCCCCTTCGCGGCCTTCCATCCAGCGCACTGCGAGAGTTTCAGCCGACGTTTCAGAGGATTGACTCGAACCGGTAGGTCCCGCGTCGGGCAGAGCAGGACGGATCAAGTTCTCTGCTGCTCTCACTTGAGCTCGAATCAGGGTCTGTATCCTCCAACGCCGGATCCGATTCGCTTCCCAAATTAGATCGGTGATGTCTTTGACCCAAATCGCCTCGATCACGTCCGTGGGGCGTATCTGATGGATGATGTTGCGTAGGAGCGTTTCGTACTGCTTTGGGTCTTCGCCCGGCATCAAAGGTCGATCGCGAAACAGGAAGTCGAGATGAATGGGTATTGCTGGCAAGACGTCACCTGAGACCGAGTTGTCCTTTCCAGTATCATTGGCTGATTTTGCCTCCGCTGACGTTCGGTTCGCCATTTGATCCACCGCTGCTAACTCAACCTCCTTAGCCGAAAGCACCGCCTTCGGCCAAAAGCGCTCGCTCAAATTGGTCGCGGCATCCACCACGATCGGCGTCGAACCGAATGCTTCAGCCTCACCGCTTTCGGCTCTAGGCCCACCAGAGCGGCGAGACCTTGGATGCTCCTCCCGGGGGACAACGGTTACATCAACCTTTCGCTTGGGAGCAGAAGCTCGTGATCCAGGCATCGGGCTCTTGATAACTCTCGCACCCAAATGCCGGAGCTTTTGTCGCTTCGCCACGGCAGCTCGGGCATGATCACCTCGCGTCTTCTCACTCCCACACATCTCATGCGCTGAACCAAGATTCTGAAGCTCATCCAGCCCACCGAGTTCAAGGGCCCGAATATGCTCGACAATCCAGCGGTCCCGCACACCATCGATGCGGCGATCGCAAATCACGCAGGTCCCGCCCGTCCGCTCCCATGCCTGGAGCCGACGGCGATTAGACAAAGCCCCGCGTCGCGTTGTGCGAACGTCCTCAAGCGCGACGTATGGCATCGGGCCCCCCACTTTGGAGAAGTGGACGGTCGGTAAGCGCCTTCAGAGCCTGATAGGAAAGCTGCTCCCAGTCGCAAAGGAGTTGCTCATATCGCTCAATCAACGCCCTGAGCTGTTCATCCTCTTCACGGCCTACGAGTCTCACCTGGAGACCTAAGGAGGCCACCGTAGGACGTCCAGGATCCGCCTCGCGCTGGCGCGGTTTCTTGTGGGGCATCGTGAGCCTCCGGCTTAAATTGAGTTGGTGAGAGAATCAGGAGGTCCCGACAGTGGGCCGTCGTGGGCCTTGGATACAGTCGCTGATCACATTCATGCCAACTGCCCAGCTCTGCACGAGGCGCCAGGGATTCGCTCTGGTGTAATGGGTCGTGGACCAGAGTTGCCGCTCAGTGGCACCCGCTGCGATTGCTTTGATGATGTATAAGTTTCCTTAGAAGCTGCATTCGGGCACACTGTCGGCGGCGTCGGCTTAGCTGCCGAGTGAACCGAAGTCTCATTGATGTTCGCAAAGGGTCGGCTCGCATTCCACCCGGCCATTAGGCGGGCTGCCTTGGCGGCTCGCCATGTTCCCTGCAAAGCCGCTGACACACAGACCTGCCACCCGTCACCAGTCGCTGCTCGGCGAGCTTTCGCGGCAGCCACGGCTGAGCGCATGATAGCTCTACGGTCGTAGGCTCCAGAAACCAGGAGAGGAAAAACGCGAGCTGCTGACTGTGCCCGACGAAAGGCCAAATCGGCGAACGCTCGTTGCCGCAACGCTGCCTGTCGACCTCCGGGAGCGAAATGGATGCGGTCCGCTCGAATATCGCGTATGGCAGCTATCCAAGAAATAAATCGCTGACGCATCAAATGCACTCGTTTGGGGAAACATCACCATATTAGTGCTATCTGTCAGACTGCAAGTCAACCCCGAAAAAGTCATGTTGCGCAAAAATGGTAATATCTCGGGAGCAGTGTCGCGCGGCCAGGGCCCTTCTGGAGTGGACGCAAGATCGCCTCGCTGAGGCGTCATCTGTTTCGAAAAAAACCCTGGTAGATTTCGAAGCCGGCAAGCGAACCCCATATGAGCGGACGCTCGCCGACGTTGTTCGCGCTTTAGAGGAAGCAGGTATAGAGTTTATTCCGGAAAACGGGGGAGGGGTTGGTGTCCGCTTTCGTGAAAAGCGAAAGGCCCAGAAGCATCCGCCAGCTCCCATATAAATATATAACTGATTTCTAATTAAACCGTTGTATGCTGTAAATTTTATATTGCATAATAATTGGTATTATTTTGAATTATTAACGCTGGCTCGAGATTGTCGTTCTCTAAATTCTTTAGGATGTATGGCGTCGATTAATCTGACCTGAATAACAAGTTTACATGCAAATTCTTGCTTTAGATGTGGGTTTCCAGGAAGGCATTGCTTCCGCCAATTGCTCTGCAGGTGGCATACAGGTCTCAGGATGGCTGTTAGCGCATGCAATCCGATAAACATCGAATTTAGTGCAGACAAATACTGACTTTCAAATCGGACGTGGCGTTGACAACAGGCACGCTATCATCCTCGCGCATACGCTGCGCTAGGACAAGACCAATTTAGTAGCCTTCCCGAACTTTACTCAGTATGAGCATGGTTGAGGATGTGCCAGCACCATCGATTGCTGAGAGTGTATAATACAAGGCGGTGCCATATTCCAGATTGACACTTTCTCTGATTCAATGCTGACCGGCTCAGGTATGGAGTAGGCCATGGTCTTGGAAGTAGAAGTTCTCTGATGTCAAGGCTGCCAGCTGGACGTTCTTGAGCAGGATCGTGTCGGTAGCGCTCAAGGCCAGGAGCGTATCGGCACCAGCGGACGTAAGATGGCTTTGAACGCCGGCGAAACTTGAGACGTCCGCAATGTCCAGCAGAAGGGTATCATGCCCGCTGGCTGAGCCTGCATGGAACCTCGTGATCGAGTCGTTGCCAAAGCCTGTAGCAAACACGAACGTATTGCTGCCAAAGTTCTTAAACGAGTCGACCACACCTGCAGTCAACATGAGCGTCTGGTCAGCTTGGTAAGCTGTCTGCGTGTGGGACCCGTTGGCGTTGGTTTGATCCACAAACTCTAGCTTCCCATTCGAGTCATAGCTGTCGTGCTCAGCCACGTAGGTTTTACCCATCAGGTTAGACAGGTACACGTCCTTGCTCTTATCCGCATGGATCTGCGTCTCGCTGATGAGCACGCCAGCGGGGTTGAACGCCTTCGTGTTGGACATCTCTGCGCCGCCGGGGGCGAACTTCACCACCCCACTGGTCAGCACACCGTTGGTGAAGGCCTGCGCCAGCGAGTAGCCGTCCGGGCCGAGCACCACGTGCGACGTCAGCGTACCACCAGCATCGTACTGATCGTTGGTCTTTGTGCCGTCGCTGGCCAGTACGTAGTGGTAGTCGTACGACCCATCGCTATGGGTGCGCGTCGCTTCGGTCAGCACACCTGCAGCGTTATAGCTGTAGCTTTCAGCGGTGTAGGTCTTGCCGGTGATGGCCGACAGGAACAAATCTGCGCTCTTATCTGCGTGGATCCGCGTCTCGCTCGTAAGTACACCTGAGGTGTTGAACACCTTGGTGCTGGATATTTCTGTGCCACCGGGAGCGTAGGTCACAGCCTCACGTGTCAAACCGCCATCAGTGAAAGTCTGCGTCTCCGCGTAGCCGTTGGTACCCACCACCGCGTGCGACTTCAGTGTACCACCGGCGTCGAATTGGTCAGTGGTCTTCGTACCGTCGTTTGCCGTAAGCGGTGTTCCGACCCCATCTTCTATGAGACGACCTGACCGGTCAGTTTGACGATCCGCTTGAAAGGATCGTTTTGTGTCTGGACTTGACCGTAGACTTGAGCCGGAGGGGACCGTCCGGCGCTTTGAGGTGATCGACGGCGCGGCCGGCCGCAGGCGCTGGAGCCCTGACGACCGAGCGCGGATCCTGGAGGAGACGTTCGTGCCAGGCGCGGTGGTGTCGGCGGTGGCCCGCCGCCACGGGCTGACCCCGCAGCAGCTGTTCACGTGGCGACGCGAGGCACGCCAGGCAGCCGCCGCGCTGCCGACCTTCGTGCCGGCAGTGGTCGCACCCGAGCCCGTGGAGATGGTGCCCGCCTAAGCGGAGCCACCGCGTCGGCGCACCAAACGATCCTCATCGCGCCGCCGCGCGGTGGGGATCGAGGTGGAGGCGGGCGGCGTCACCGTACGGATCGGCGACGGCGCCTCGCCCGCCACCATCGCGGCGGTGATCGGCGCGCTGAAGGGCGGCGCATGATCGGGCCGACGGGCGCGATGCGCGTCATGGTGGCGACGAAGCCGGTGGACTTCCGCAAGGGCGCAGAGGGCTTGGCGGCGCTGGTGCGCGAGAGCCTGGGCGCCGATCCGTTCAGCGGGGCGGTCTACGTCTTCCGCGCGCGACGCGCCGACCGGGTCAAGCTCGTCTACTTCGACGGTACGGGGGTGTGCCTGCTGTCGAAGCGGCTGGAGGACGGCAAGTTCTGCTGGCCGGCCGTCACCGACGGGGTGGTGCGGCTGTCAGCGGCGCAGTTGCAGGCCCTTCTGGAAGGCCTCGACTGGCGGCGTGTACACGCGATCCGGCCAACGCGCGTTCCGGTCGCCGTGAGCTGATCCGCGAGACCAATCGCGCTGGCAAAGCCTTGTGATCCATGCTCAAATCGCTTCCGTGAGCGAACCGAGCGCGTACCTGCCCGACGATCCCGCCGCCCTGAAGGCGATGGTGGCGGCGCGCGAAGCCGAGATCGACCGGCTGCACCAGATCATCAAAGAGTTGCAGCGTCATCGCTTCGGACGGCGTGCCGAGAGCCTGCCCGTCGACCAGCTGCTGCTGGGCCTGGAGGAAGCCGAGCAGATCGAGGCGGAGAGCTTTGCCGAGACCGAAGCCGCCGATGCATCGGCCCGCGCGGCTCGCACCCGCCGGCGTCGCGCCAACCGCGGCGCCTTGCCGGCTCATCTGCCCCGCGTCGAGCGGGTGATCGACCTCGACGACCGCACCTGCCCGTGCTGCCGGGGCGGGCTTCATCGCATCGGCGAGGACGTCGCCGAGCGCCTCGACATGGTCCGGCCCAGTTCCGCGTCATCGTCACCCGCCGGCCGAAGTATGCCTGCCGGGCCTGCGAGGACGTGATCGTGCAGGCTCCCGCACCCGCCCACCTCGTCGAGGGCGGGATCCCGACCGAGGCGAGCGTGGCGCACGTGCTGGTGTCCAAGTACGCCGACCACCTGCCGCTCTACCGGCAGGCGCAGATCTACGCCCGCCAGGGCGTGAACCTCGACCGTTCGACGCTGGCCGATTGGGTGGGCAAGGCGGCCTTCCTGCTTCGGCCCGTACACGCGCGGCTGTTCGAGAGGCTGAAGGCGTCGGACCAGCTGTTTGCCGATGAGACCACCGCGCCGGTGCTCGATCCGGGCCGCGGGCAGACCAAGACCGGTCAGCTGTTCGCCTACGCCCGCGACGACCGGCCCTGGGGCGGCCTCGACCCGCCCGGCGTGGCCTACCTCTACGCGCCCGACCGCAAGGCTGAACATCCGATCCGCCATCTCGCCGGCTTCAAGGGCACGCTGCATGTCGATGGCTACGCGGGCTACAAAGTCCTGGCTGCGCGCAACGCCGTGAGCTTGGCCTTCTGCTGGGCGCACGTGCGCCGCCGGTTCTACGACTTGGCCAAGGCCGGGCCGGCGCCGATCGCGACCGATGCGCTCGCCCGTATCGCTGAACTCTACCGGATCGAGGGCGAGATCCGCGGGCGTTCACACGACGCGCGGCGGGTCGTGCGTCAGGACCGTAGCCGTCCGGTCGTGGTGGCGCTGGAGCCATGGCTCACCGCCAAGCTCGGGCTGATCAGCCAGAAGAGCAAGCTCGCCGAGGCGATCCGCTACGCGCTCAGTCGCTGGGCCGGCCTGTCCCGCTTCCTCGATGACGGTCGTGTCGAGATTGACAACAACACGGTCGAGCGGGTGATCCGGCCACTGGCCCTGACGCGCAAGAACGCGCTGTTTGCCGGCTCGGACGGCGGAGCCGGGCATTGGGCGGTCGTCGCTTCGCTGGTCGAGACATGCAAGCTGAACGGGGTCGAGCCGCAGGCCTACCTGACCGACGTCATCGCCCGCGTCGTCACCGGCCACCCGCAAAGCGGCCTCGACGACCTGCTGCCCTGGGCCTACGCCCCGCAGCACCTCAAGGCCGTGGCCTGAGAACGACGCTTACCGTTTGCCAGCACATAGTGGTAGTTGAGTGCGCCATCCGCATGAGTGCGCGTGACTTCCACCAGCGTACCAGCTGCATTGTAGCTGTCGTGCTCGGCCGTGTAGGTCTTACCCGTCAGATTCGATAGGTAAACGTCCTTGCTCTTATCGGCGTGGATCTGCGTCTCGCTCGTGAGCACGCCAGCGGCGTTGAACGCCTTCGTGCTCGAGATCTCCGCGTCGCCGGGGGCGAACTTCACTACCTCGCTGGTCAACACACCATCGGTGAAGGTCTGCGTTTTCGAGTAGCCGTCCGAGCCGAGCACCAGGTGCGACTTCAGTGCGCCACCGGCATCGAATTGGTCAGTGGACTTCGTGCCATCGCTGGCCAACACGTAGTGGTAGTCGAGCGTACCATCCGCATGAGTGCGCGTGACTTCCACCAGCGTACCAGCTGCATTGTAGGTGTCGTGCTCGGCCGTGTAGGTCTTACCCGTCAGATTCGACAAGTACACGTCCTTGCTCTTGTCGGCATGGATCTGCGTCTCGCTCGTGAGCAGGCCAGCGGCGTTGAACGCCTTCGTGTTGGAGATCTCCGCGCCGCCGGGGGCGAACTTCACCACCTCACTGGTCAGCACACCATTGGTGAAAGTCTGCGTGTCCGAGTAGCCGTCCGTGCCGAGCACCAAGTGCGACTTCAGTGTACCGCCGGAATCGTACTGGTTGTTGGTCTTGGTACCATCGCTGGCCAACACATAGTGGTAGTCGAGCGACCCATCGCTATGGGTGCGCGTCGCTTCGGTCAGCACACCTGCAGCATTATAGCTGTAGCTTTCAGCCACGTAGGTCTTGCCGGTGATGGCCGACAGGAACAAGTCTGCGCTCTTATCCGCGTGGATCTGCGTCTCGCTCGTGAGCACGCCTGAGGTGTTGAACACCTTGGTGCTCGATTTTTCTGTGCCACCTGGTGCGTAGGTCACAGTCTCACGCGTCAGGACGCCGTCCGTGTAGGCCTGCACCTCCGACGAACCGTCAATATTTGATTTTTTTATGGAACCAATATCACCCTGGGCATCTTAAACAGCGACTACGCTTACTCCAGTCGTATCGATGCCCGAGATGGTTGAGTTTGGCGCCCCTATAAGGGGAACGGTAAACGCTCCAGATTTTAAATATGTCCCTGAGGCATCGGTGACGATCTCGACCGAGCCGGTGAAGATCTGGTCGCGCTGAGCTGCCGTGAGTGTCTGGCCTTTGACGACGACGGTGTCTTGGCCAGCCCCGCCTTGCACCAGGTACGCGGTGGCCGCGCTATCGACGGTGAAGGTGGTGCCCGTCGCGTTCGCGCTCCTGATCGAGCCAAGACCGCCGTAGATGCTCTTCGCGGTCAGATCGAGGCTTGCCGCCGTGGTCGTGAGAGACGTGTTGGAACCACTGATATTGATCGAGCTGACACCACCGAGCGAATCGGTCACCAGCTCCGTGCTGGAACCGCTGCCGTAGAGATTGAGGCTGGTAACGTCGGCCAGCGTGGCGGCGTCCACCTTGACGATGGTCCGGCCGGTGCCGGTCATGCCACCTGACACGCTCAAGCTCTCGACGTGGCGGAGGCTGATGCTGGTCAGGTCGTAGACCGTGTCGACGCTGGGCGTTGCCCCTGGCGTCAGGCTGGAATTGTAGGGCGCCGACAGGCTCAGGGTGTCGTAGCCTGCGCCACCGTCGATGACACTGCCCGCCTGCAGCTTGGTCGGAGCGTTGGCAGAGATCTGGTCGCTCCCGTTCCCGCCCTGCAGCGTGACCCGACCGGTGCCGAGCGTGACCGAGATCCCGCTCATGCTCGGGAAAGTGGTCGATGTCCCCGACGTGGCGGTGCCGTCGCTGAGCACGACCTTGAGGTCCATCCCGTCGCGCAGGGTCAGACTGGCTTGGCTGGAGGTGACGTTGGTGAGGCGCACCTCCTCGAAGCCGGTGAACTGGGCAAGGCCGGCGAGGTTGAAGCTGCCCGGGCCGGTCAGGGCGAGCACGTCGTAGCCGGCGCCCCCATCCAACTGGTCGCCGCCGGTGTAGGTCGTGGTCGTGCCGCTGTAGACGGGGGTGCTGGCGTTCAGTGTTGCCGAGGTAGCCTGGACGATCTGGTCGCCCGCCGACAGCTGGACCACGTCGGATCCCGTCGTGAGGACCGTCGCTCCGCGATCAATCGTATCGATGGCCGTGGCAACACGACCACCGGCGCCTGTGTTGCCAGCAACATCTGTGTAGAGGCCAGCCGCGACAGAAATCTCGCCAGAGCCCGTATAGTTCGCATCGGGCGTGAACACCGCCGTATACCGCAGCGGATCGACCATCGTGAGGCCGCTCAGTTGCCCGTGTGTCGCCGTCACATCGCTCAGGGCAAAGCCCGTGACGACTTCGCTGAACTGGAACGTGACGATGGCGGACTCACCGGCCAGCAGCTGTCCGTCATTGATGCTCAAAGTCAGCACGGGTGGCGTGACATCGAGGGGACCTGCCTTCGTTTAGGTGCCGGAGGCGTCGGTGACGGACTCGATGGAGGTGGCAAAAAGCTGATCGCGCTGAGCGCTGGTCAGGGTCGCGCCCTTGAGGATGATGGCGTCCTGCCCCGTCCCACCCACGACCTGAAGAGCGGTTTGATAGTCGCTGACCGTGAAGCTGGTGCCCGTCGTGTTCAGGCTCGTGATGGTGCCGGTGCTGGCGCCGGGATACAGGCCTGAAGAGACGATCTTGCCGGTCAGGTCGAGCGCCGCGGCCGTCGTGGCCAGCGTCCCGTTGTAGCCCAAGCTGATGCTGGTGACGTCGGCCAGCGTGGCGGCGTCCACCTTCACTATGGTCTTGCCAGTGCCCATGGTACTGCCCGACACGCTCAAGCTCTCGACGTGGCGGAGGCTGATGCTGGTCAGGTCGTAGACCGTGTCGACGCTGGGCGTTGCTCCCGTCGTGGGATTGTAGTTGTAGGGCGCCGACAGGCTCAGGGTGTCGTTGCCCGCGCCACCATCGATGACGCTGCCCGCCTGCAGCTTGGTGGGCGCATTGGCAGAGATCTGGTCGCTCTCGTTCCCGCCCTGCAGCGTGACCCGGCCGGTGCCGAGCGTGACGTTGATGCCACCCGTCGAGCTGTAGAGTGGGAAGTCAGCCGTCGGCGGAGCCGTTCCGTCGCTCAGGGTGACCTTGAGATCCACACCGTCGCGCAGCGCCAGGTAGGCATAGCTGGAGGTGGCATTGGTGAGGCGCACCTCCTCGAAGCCGGCAAACTGGGCAAGGTTTGCAAGGTCGAAGCTGCCCGGACCCGTCAGGGCGAGCACGTCGTAGCCGGCGCCCCCGTCCAGCTGGTCACCGCCTGTGTAGGTCGGGGTCGTACCGTTGTAGACAGAGGTGCCGGCGTTCAACGTCGCGGCAGTGGCCTGAACGATCTGGTCACCGTCCAGGGGGAGCACCGTGTCCTGACCCGTCGTCAGAACAGTCATGCTGGACATACGTGCTCTCCGGAAGCGTTCGATCGATCTCAGAACGGCTCGTTGCGATCACCGTTAAGGCTCTTTGGGAGTACCCGGACAGGTTGTCGAGCACCAAAAATGCGAACTGTGCCGAAGATTTCATTTACCAAACCATAGATGTTAAAAAGCCAAGGATCGCACACTCGGCCGCCCCGACACGCAAGAAATTAATACAGGTTAAATCCACAGGGTAGCTCACGGCACCTTCATCCGAAAGGCGTTTGGTGCGTCTGCACGACCGGCGATTTGGCTATAGCCACCGGCGGCACTGAGAAATTTAAAATCAGCGGTCCATCAGCTTATATTTTAAAAATATTGCTGATATCTATTTCAAAACAGGTGAATGTTTTAGTAATAGATTGATTTAATCACAGTTTACAAATATTAGTCGCAAAGATAGTCAAGTAGATATTATAGGTCCCTGAACAGGGCATATCGGGAGACCCCCAGGGGCAAGAGTCGATTTTTGGGGGGCCTGTAAGGTTTTGGCAGAACGAACCCATTCTGGAGAAGGGAAATGCCGCTCACCGACCGTGGCTTGAGGTTCTGTCAGCTTGCTTGAGGCTTATTGCGCAAAAGAATGATGTTCAGTGGTGCGAAGGTCAATGATAAAGACTTTTGCTCCTGACTGAGACACGAGAAGCCTAGAGAATTCATCTGATCTTGATAAGACCGGTCATATGGGCCAGAAAATTACGCCGTCATTCGACCGTGTCCAGCGGAAATTTCAATCGATAAAGCGTTGTTTTACGAGAGGAACGAAGAGCGGCTCAACGCACTAAATCCGATCATGGATGTGCTAAACGATTCGCATCGCCGTCTCCCAATTTTGGGAGTGTGCTCTCAGAATGACGATCGTTCGATAGAAGGGCTGGCTGGGGCGCCAGGATTCGAACCTGGGAATGGCGGTACCAAAAACCGCTGCCTTACCACTTGGCGACGCCCCATCGCGCTCGGCGGAGGTGTGTCTAGACGCAGTGTCGGGTGCTGGCAACTGGGGGAGGGGGCGCTTATGGCTCTCGCGGGTTCGGCGGGTGGGATCGGGACATGAGCGGGCGGATCGCGGTGGTCACGGGGGCGGGGTCGGGGATCGGGCGGGGCGTCGCCCTGGCGCTCGCCGCGGCGGGTTATGATCTGGCCCTGGCGGGGCGGCGCCTTGCGCCCCTCGAGGCGGTGGCCGAGCTGGCACAAGCGGTCGGAGTCGCCGCGGACGCCGTGGTGACCGACGTTGCGGATGCGGACTCGGTGGCGCGGCTGTTCGCGCGCGTCGCCGAGCGGTTCGGGCGGCTCGACCTCCTGTTCAACAATGCGGGCGTGTTCACGCCCGCGGCAGCGATCGACGCGGTCGCCCTCGACGACTGGCGGCGCTCGGTCGACGTGAACCTCACCGGCGCGTTCCTGTGCACGCAAGGCGCCTTCCGGATGATGAAGGCGCAGGATCCGAGGGGCGGGCGCATCATCAACAACGGCTCCATCGCCGCGCAGGCGCCGCGGCCGCACTCGGCGCCCTACGCGGCCACCAAGCACGCGATCACCGGACTGACGAAGGCGACGTCCCTGGACGGTCGTCCCTTCGACATCGCCTGCGGACAGATCGACGTCGGCAATGCCGAGACGGAGATGACGGCCGGCATCGCCAAGGGCGCCCGGCAGGCGGATGGCAGCATCCGCCCCGAGCCCGTGATGGATGCGCGGCACGTGGCCGACGCGGTGGTCTACATGGCCGGCCTGCCGCTCTCGGCCAACGTCCAGTTCCTCACCGTGGTCGCCACCGCCATGCCCTATCTCGGGCGCGGCTGAGATTTTGCGCATCGCGCCCGAAGCGCCTACAGAACAGCCCTTCGTCGCTTATCCGTCGCGAACGCAAAGCCGCCCAGCGCGGACCCGGAAATGTTTGCCCGCCATGCTGATGCAGTCTGAGATCAAGCCGCCGGAGACGAAGGCCGACCCCGTCGCCCGCCGCCGCACCTTCGCGATCATCTCGCACCCGGATGCCGGCAAGACCACGCTCACCGAGAAGCTGCTGCTGTTCGGCGGCGCGATCCAGCTCGCCGGCGAGGTCAAGGCCAAGCGCAACCGGGTGTCGACCCGGTCGGACTGGATGGGCATCGAGAAGGAGCGCGGTATCTCCGTCGTCACCTCGGTGATGACGTTCGAGTACGGCGACTGCGTCTTCAACCTCCTCGACACCCCCGGCCACGAGGACTTCTCCGAGGACACCTACCGCACCCTGACGGCCGTCGATTCGGCCGTGATGGTCATCGACGCGGCCAAGGGTATCGAGGCGCGCACCCGCAAGCTGTTCGAGGTCTGCCGCCTGCGCGACATCCCCATCGTCACCTTCATCAACAAGCTCGACCGCGAGGCGCGCGACCCCTTCGAGCTCCTCGACGAGATCGAGAAGGTGCTGGCCCTCGACGTGGCGCCGGTGACTTGGCCGATCGGACGCGGCCGGAGCTTCGCCGGAACCTACGACCTCGGCAACGGCCGGGTGCGCCGCCTCGACGCGGCCGACGATGCCGGCACCGTGGCGGTGACCGGCGTGGAGGACCCGCTGTTCGACCAGCTGCTGACCGAGGACGGGGAGGCGGCGACCTGGCGCGAGGAGGCGGAACTCGCTGAGACCGGCCTGAAGCGCTTCGATCTGGAAGCGTTCCGGGAAGGGCACCTCACCCCGGTGTTCTTCGGTTCGGCCCTGCGCAATTTCGGCGTGCGCGACCTCATCGACGGGCTCGCCCGCTTCGCGCCGCCGCCGCGCGGCCAGGATGCCGACAAGCGCCTCGTGGAGCCGACCGAGCCGAAGATGACCGGCTTCGTCTTCAAGATCCAGGCGAACATGGACCCGAATCACCGGGACCGCATCGCCTTCATGCGGGTCTGCTCGGGACGGCTGAACCGGGGCATGAAGGCCAAGCTGGTGCGCACCGGCAAGCCGATGTCGCTGTCCGCGCCGCAATTCTTCTTCGCCCAGGACCGGGCCATCGCCGACGAGGCCTTCGCGGGCGACGTCGTGGGCATCCCGAACCACGGCACCCTGCGCATCGGCGATACCCTGACGGAGGGCGAGGAGATCGTGTTCCGTGGCGTGCCGAGCTTCGCACCCGAGATCCTGCGGCGGATCAAGCTCACCGATGCCATGAAAGCCAAGAAGCTGAAGGAAGCCCTGCAGCAGATGGGCGAGGAGGGCGTGGTGCAGGTCTTCCGCCCGCATGACGGCTCCCAGGCCATCGTCGGCGTCGTCGGTGCCCTCCAGCTCGACGTGCTGAAGGAGCGCCTCCAGGCCGAGTACGGCCTGCCGATCGATTACGAGCCGACCCGGTTCTCGATCTGCCGCTGGATCACCGCCGAGAAGGAGCCCGAGCTCGACAAGTTCATCGGCAGCCACGGCTCCGCCATGGCGAGCGACCTCGACGGCGCCCCGGTCTTCATGGCGACCACCGCCTTCTCCCTGCGCTACGAGGAAGAGCGGGCGCCGGAGGTGCGCTTCAGCGACATCAAGGACTATCAGAAGCGCGCAGCCTGATCCACAGCCCCGAAGGTCAAGCTTTCGCACCGCAAGATCAATATTCGAAAATCTTCACGCACAGACTTACATCCTGAAGACAGGATCGGGAAAAAGGACTAGCGTCGGGCACATCCGCTCTCGGCGCCAACACGCACGGGCACGCGCGACAGGATCCGCCCGAATGGGCGCGATCTGTCGGGAAATCGCTTGGGCGTCGACGTCGTGAGCTTTCATGCTTCGTGAGGGCTTGAGCCATGACGACCCTTCCCGTCCACGATTTCGGACACAGCATGGCCCGCCCGGTGGTGAACGCCATCGACGGGCACGACCTCGCGACAGCCCTGCGGCGCGGCGTCGACGACTTCCTGGCAATGCCGACCCACGCCCTGTTCATCGGGCTGATCTACCCCATCGTCGGCATCGTCCTGGCCACCGCCGCCTTCGGCACAGAGGTCCTGCCGCTGGTGTTTCCGCTGGCGGCGGGCTTCGCCCTGATCGGCCCCTTCGCGGCGATCGGCCTCTACGAATTGAGCCGCCGCCGCGAGCAGGGCCTGCCCACCGACTGGGCCTACGCCTTCGCCAACCTGACGCGGCCGGCGGCGGGCGCGCTCGCCGGGCTCGGGCTGCTCCTGGCGGTGGTCTTCGCCTGCTGGCTGGTGGCGGCACAGGGGATCTACTGGGCGCTTTACGGAACGAGCGTGCCGGATTCCCTCTCCGCCTTCGCCCAGGACGTGCTGACGACGCCGCGGGGCTGGGCCCTGATCGTCATCGGAAACCTCGTCGGCTTCGCCTTCTCCCTGGTGGTGCTGGCGATGAGCGTGGTCTCGGTGCCGATGCTGGTGGACCGGGATGTCGACATGCTGACCGCGATCGAGACCTCGCTGGCCGCCTTCCGGCGCAACCCGCGGACCCTCACGGCCTGGGGCTTCGTCGTCGCCGGGCTGCTCATCCTCGGCTCCCTGCCGCTCTTCGTCGGCCTCGCCGTGGTGATGCCGATCCTCGGCCACGCGACCTGGCATCTCTACAGGCGGGTCATCCCCGCCTGAGACGTACGGCGCACGCCGGCGCGCCGATTGCCTAGGGTCGCCCGTCGACTCGACGCAGGTGCCGGGACAGATCCGGCCTGGCAACGGACCTGCACGCTTCGCGCACGCGTCGCCAGCCCGGAACCCTGCCCGGGTTCAGAACTGCCCTTGCTTCAGAACTTGCCCAGCATCGGAAAATCGATGCTGATCGCCGATTCGGCGGCGAGCGGCGCCTCGCGCCGGCGCGGCTTGCGGTTAATGACCTGCTTCAGCTTGGCCTTCAGAACCGACATGTCGAAGGGCTTGAGGATGAAGGCGTCGGCACCGGCCTGGTGGGCGAGGTTGATGTCCTCGAAGTCGAAGGACGCCTCGGTCAGCAGGAAGGGCGTGTTCATCAGGGCGTCGTCCGCCCGGATCTCGCGCAGGAACGAGAGTCCGTCCATCGGCTCCATGTCGAGATCCGAGATCACGAGGGCGTAACGCCGCTGACGCATGCGTTCGAGGGCCGTGACCGCGTCGGTCACACCCTCGACGTCGGGAAAGCCGAGCCGGTTCATCAGCAGGATGACCAGCTTGAGCAACTTCTCCTGGTCATCGACGATGAGGATCGCGGGCGTATCGCTCATGAAATTTCACGGGTTCTCGAGAACGGCGCGAGGACGGCGCGCCACGCGACCGCAGGATCAGACGAAGAGGTGGTCGATACCCTGCTTGGTCATCGACTCCGCCTGAAGCGTCGCCGCGAGCGCATGGATGGCCATTCCCTTGGGGGTCCCGCGCTGGAACATCGGGAGCAGGTTCGCCTTCTGGAAGATCGCGTCGTTCACCGGCCCACGGACTCCGGTGGTGAAGGAGTTCACGAACTCCCGCTTCAGGATCTCGCGCCACTCGACGATCTGGACGTCGCGATGCCGCGAATCGTTGCTGATCCGGGCGAAGGTCTCGCTCACCGACGTGCGCTCACCCTCGATGACCTGGGCGGCGAAGTTCTGCTCGATCACCAGGAAGCTGGTGATCACAGAGAACTCGTTCTTCTTCTGCGCCTGCCGCGTGATCTCGCCGATCTGCCGGGTGCGCGTGGGCGCATCCGCCGCGAGGTTCAATCGCGAGAAGTAGATCAGATGGACGAGGGTCGACCGTTTGGCTCTCATGATCGCGATCCAACACCTTGGTCCGGCGACCATAGGCGGGACGACGATAACGCCGCGTAAACGTCCGTCTCCACGTCGGGCGACCCGGCAAAACCTGCCGCGTCGACACGGAACCGGCGGTTCCTGCCGGGTCGGCGCCAGAGAAAATCCAATAAAAACAGTTGTTTGTCCCTGGCATACCGATTGCTGGACGGCTCAGGGACCCGGGCGGGAACGCGCCGGCACCGCCATCGTGACGCAAGGTTCTCGGCCATGGATGTCTTCACCGCGATGCAGACGGCCGTTTCCGGCCTGAAGGCGCAGTCCTTCGCCCTCGACAATATCTCGGGCAACATCGCCAACTCGCAGACGACCGGCTTCAAGCGGGTCGATACGAGCTTCGTCGATCTCGTCGCCGAGCAGCAGACGCCGAGCCGGCAGGTCGCCGGATCGGTCGCGGCCAATTCCCGCCAGACGACGACGGTGCAGGGTAGCCTGAACGCCACCGACATCGGCACCAACATGGCGCTCAACGGGGAGGGGTTCTTCGCCGTCACGTCGAAGTCCGGCGACGCCAACGGTCAGGCGAACTTCGCGACCGGCGACACCTACACGCGACGCGGCGACTTCGCCCTCGACAAGGACGGCTACCTCGTCAATGGCGGCGGATCCTACCTGAAGGGGACCAGTCTCGACCCCGTCACGGGGCAGGCCACGAGCGAGGGTCCGATCCGGGTCGCGAACACGATCCTGCCGGCCCACCCGACCTCAACCATCACGTATTCGGCCAACCTGCCGAAGACGCCAGCCACCACCAACGCCAAGGCGAACGTGGCCGGGTCCGAACTTCTCGGGACCCTGGCCTCGGGCGCCAACCCCGCCATCATCGCCGGCACCGGTACCTCGACGGTGTCGGCCGCCGATGCGTCGAGCTTCATCAACGGCAGCATCGCCGGACCGTCGCTGACCGCCTACACGGCGAGCGGCGGCCCCGTCGGCATCCAGACCCGCTGGGCCAAGGTCCAGAACGCCGACGCGGCGAGCGGCACCAACGACGTCTGGAACCTGTTCTACGCCAACCAGAGCACCGTCACGAGCACCACCACGCCTTGGACCAATGCCGGCACGGCCTTCCAGTTCAACAGCAGCGGTCAGCTGACCTCGCCCGCCGCCACCGGCGTGACGATCCCGGCCCTCACCGTGGACGGGGTCAACCTCGGCAACATCCAGCTCAGCTACGGCAGCGGCGGCCTGACCGCCTACACCGCGGCGGCCGGCACGGTGACGACCAACACGCTGACTCAGGACGGCTACACCTCGGGCACGCTCAACAACCTCAGCATCACCACGGACGGCAAGGTCTCGGGCACCTACAGCAACGGCAACACGATCGCCCTGGCCAACATCAAGGTGGTGCAGTTCACCAACTCGGACGGCCTGAAGGCGAACTCGAACGGCACCTACCAGCAGACCCTCGAATCCGGCACGCCCCTCGTCGGCCTGAATGGGACCACCGTCGTGGGCAGCAACGTGGAGCAGTCGAATACCGACATCGCGAGCGAATTTTCTAAGATGATCGTAACCCAACAGGCATATTCCGCCAATACGAAGGTCATTTCGACCTCCCAGGACATGATGTCCGCGTTGATCAACATCATTCGCTGAGGACGCCTGACGCCGGACGCGATCCGACACCCAGAGGAGGGGCTTCGTGAGCTTCAACGCCATCAACACCGCCTCCGCCGGGCTGAAGGCGACTCAGGCGGCGATCGGCGTCGTCTCGCAGAACATCGCCAATGTCGGCACGGTCGGCTACACGAAGCGCAACCTCGACACGGTCTCGACGGGCGTCGGCAATTCCGGCGTCTCGGTCGGTACGATCGGCCGGGCCCTCGATGCGGCCTCCCTCAAGCAGTTGCGCATGGAGACCTCGGGCGCCGCCTACACGGGCTCCCTGTCGGCCGTGCGGACGCAGCTCGACCAGCTCTATGGCACGCCGGGGACGGCCACCGCCCTCGACGGCGTCGTGAACGACTTCGCTTTGTCGCTGCAATCGCTCGCCAGCGACCCCACCTCGGCGCCGGCGCGGTCCACGGTGGTGACGAAGGCCGCGAACCTCGCCTCCACCATCGGCGGCATCGCACAGGGCGTGCAGGACCTTCGCTCGGCCACCGAGAGCCAACTCGGCAGCGATACCGCCAAGGCGAGCGAGTATCTCGCCTCGATCGCCAAGCTAAACACGCAGATTACCGGCACCACCGACGAGGGCGCCCGCGCAAGCCTACTCGACCAGCGCGATCAGGCCGTCACCGGCCTATCCGCCTTTCTCGACGTGCAGACCGTCGACCAGCGCGACGGCACCGTCTCGGTCATCACGACGTCGGGAATGACCCTGGTCGACCGCGGCTCCGCCGCGATCCTCAGCTTCGACGGACGCGGCACCCTGTCTCCCGAGTCCGAATATACCGGCGACCCGAAGACCCGGGGTACCGGCACGATCACCGCCACCACGCCGGGCGGCTCGAAGATCGACCTCATTGCCACCAAGGCGATTCGCTCGGGTTCGCTCGCGGCCGGGGTCGAGCTGCGCGACTCGATCCTGCCGCAGGCCCAGCGCCAGCTCGACGAGTTGGCGGCCGGTCTGTCCCGATCCCTGTCGGATCGCAGCGCGACGGGAACCGCCGTGACGTCCGGCACGTCGACCGGCTTCGACATCGACCTGACCGGCGTCAGCGCCGGCAATGCCGTGACGGTGAGCGTCCGGGACGCCGCCGGCACGCAGCGCAACCTCGTTCTGATGCCCTACACCACAGACCCGGCACCGACGATCGACCCGGCGGACACCAACGATCCGACCGCGACGATCCTCCCGATCAAGCTGACGGGCACGGCGACCGGGCTGCGCGACGCCATTCAGACCGCACTCGGGGCGAGCTTCAACGTCAGCACCCAGCCCAGCGCCGGCACGGGCGGCCTGCGCATCCTCACCAACCCGGCGAGCGGGGCACCGACCCTCCTCGGCGTCGGCGCCAGCGTCACGCAGTCCCAGAACACGACGGATTTCCAGACCGGGCAGCCGCAGATTCCGCTCTTCGTCGACGGCGACGGGAAGGGCACCCTCTACACCGGTTCCTTCGACGGCGGCTCGCAGCTCACCGGCTTCGCGCAGCGCATCAGCGTGAATCAGGCGGTGGTCGGCAACACCGCCAACCTCGTGAATGTCTCGGCCAAGACCCTGGCCTCCGATGCGTCACGCCCGCAGTATCTCTATCAAGCTCTGACCGGCGCGAGCAGGACCTTCGCGGCGGCGAGCGGCATCGGCGGCGTCGATGCGCCCTACACCGCGAGCGTGCAGGAATTCGCCCAGCGCATCATCGACCTGCAGGGCGCCGGCGCGGCTTCCGCTCAAAATCTCGACGAAGGGCAGGGCATCGCGCTGGCCACCGCCCAGGCCCGCGTCGCCTCCGTCTCCGGCGTGAGCATCGACGAGGAGATGTCGAAGCTCGTGCAGCTCCAGACCGCCTACAGCGCCAATGCGCGGGTGCTCACGGCCGCCCGCGACCTCCTCGACACCCTGCTGCGGATCTAGGCCGAGATCGCCATGCCCGGATCCTCCCTGCGCCGAACCCGACCGAGGCCCCCCACGCTTCAGAGGCATCGATGAGCATCGCTCCCTTCAACGCCAGCACGTATCTGGGCGACCGCAACACGGCCAACCTCGTCGGGCTGAAAAGCCGCCTCGACACGCTGACGAACCAGCTCTCCAGCGGCAAGATCGCCGCCACCTATGGCGGCCTCGGCACCGGCCGGACCACCAGCCTCAGTGCGCATGCCGCTCTCAGCGCCCTCGACGGCTACGACGCGGCCATCACGAACGCCACCACCCGGGTCACCCTCGCCAATGCGAGCGTGACCCAGATCAACACCCTCGGCGCCGGGCTGCAGCGTTCGCTGACCGCCAGCAACAACTCGACCGTCGCCAACACGCCGCAGATCGCCCGCAACAGCCTCGACGCGGCGGTGGACGCCCTCAACGTCGATCTCGCGGGCCAGTACATCTTTGGCGGCCGCGCCACCGATTCGCCGCCGGTCGTCGCCACGGACACGATGCTCAACGGCGACGTCTCGAAGGGCCTGGACGGTCTCAAGACCCTGATCGCGGAGCAGAAGAAAGCCGATCTCGGGACCGGCACGGGACGTCTCAGCGCGAACGTGACCGGGACGACGGGCCAGACCGTCACGATCAGCGAGGATGGCACCGGTGCCGCCGGAACGGAGACACGCGCCAATTTCGGCTTCCGGCTGCTCTCGGCGACGAGTTCGAACGCGTCGGCGATCGCCGCGAGCGCGACCACGCCCGCGACCGCGCCGGCCGTGACCTTCACCCTGGCGAAGCCGCCGGCCGAGGGAGATCGGCTTCGGATCGCGGTCAACCAGCCGGACGGAACGCAGAGTTTCGTCGACCTGACCGCGAAGGCGTCCGCCACCCCGGGTGCCACGGACACCATGCCGGTCTTCGCCACGGCGGCCGAGGCGCAGACCTACCTCAACGACCGCTTCCAGACCGCGAAGGTCGCCAGCATTCAGGGCCCCGTCGGCTTCGGGGTTCAGGCCGATTTCGGGACCGGAACGCCGGCCTCCCTGACGCTGGGCGTCACTGGAACGCCCGTCGCGGGCGATACCGTGACGGTGAGCGTCGCCCTGCGCGACGGCACGACCCAGACGTTGACCCTGACGGCCGCCGCCACCGCAGACCCTGCATCCGCCACCACGTTCTCCTTGGCGGGCGATCAGGCCGCCATCGCCAGGAGCCTCACCAATGCCGTCACCAACGCCCTGAAGGGCGCGGCCTCCACGAGTCTGGCGGCGAGCTCGGCCTCGCGGGCCTCGCAGGATTTCTTCGCCGGATCGCAATCCGCCGGGCTCGCACCCCGCCGCGTCAGCGCCGACGGCAACGGCTACGCCGAGCAGGCGAGCACCAAGACCGTGATCTGGTACACCGGAGACGATACCTCGGCCGATCCGCGCGGCACGGCCACGGCGCAGATCAGCGGGAACCGGGTCCTGAACATCGGCGTGCAGGCGAACGAAGCGCCGATCCGCACCGTGCTCGCCGGGCTCGCCATGATCGCGGCCGATGCGGGTACCACCGCCGTGAGCGGAACGCCGGAGGCCCAGCGCTTCAGCGCCCTGTCCGATCACGCCCGCACCCTGCTCGTTTCGAACAACACCACGGGGGGCGTTCCGGGCATCGCCAGCGACCTCGCCCTGGCCGCCAGCACGCTCGCCGATACCAAAACGGACAACCGAACCAGCCGCGCCACGCTGCAGGGATCCCTCGACGGCGTCGAGAACATCTCGGCCGAGCAGGTGACCGCGCAGTTGCTACAGCTCCAGACCCAGCTCCAGGCGAGCTATCAGGTGACCTCGATGCTCTCGAAGCTCAACCTGGTGAGCTATCTCGGCTGACGCACGTGACGCGCGAGCGTTGGTCCGGCGGCCGGGATGGCTTAACCAGGGGCCGGTTCGAACGCGGGAGCCCGGACATGAGTCACAGGATGCGCGCTGCACGGGCCGTCATGGTGCTGACGGTCTGCGGCGGCATGAGCGGGGCCGGTGCGACGGAGCGGCCTCGGCCGCAGGTGCAGGGGGAGACCCTTCTGCCCTGCCCCAAACAGGGGGCCGGCTTCGTTCGCGTTCCGGGCTCTCCCACCTGCATCCGCCTCAGCGGTCGCGCCGTGGGCGGGATCGATATCGGCAGCCACGGCGCCGCACCGGTCACTGCGGGACAGCTCTCCATCGACACGCGCAGCGAGTCCGAGTTCGGGCCCGTGCGCGCCTTCGTGCGCATGGGTCACGGGCGACCCTGACGGCGCGCGGATCGCCTTGCCGCCGCGCGGCGACGTCGTTCAGAGGCTGCGCGACAGCACGAGGGGCTGGCTCCGCGCGGCTCCGCTGCGGCTGTAGGGGGAGGGCGCCTGCGACGGGCGGCCATAGATCGTTGGCGTACGGGTACGACCGATCTCGTCCGCCAGGGTCTTCACGAGGCCCTCCGATACGGTCCGGGCCGTGGCCAGCACGGCCTGATTGGTCTCCAGCGCCTGGGTGAAGCGGGCATGGGCGGCCTTGAGGGTGGCGATCCCCTCCGGCGCGAAGCGGGCAAGCGCGATGGCGTTGGCCTTCGTCGCCTCGAGACCCTGAAAATAGGCGGCGGCCAGGGCCGTCTTCCGCTCGGTCTCGGCGAGGCCTTCCCGCAGGCGGCCGACCCGGATGTGGTCGCTCTCCCGCGCCAGGACGGTTTCCAGTGCTTCGAGGCTCGCGATCACGCCCGCCACCAGGGCCGTCGCCCCGGCCCGGTCGGACACGCGGGGCGGCGGGGCGTCAGCTGACCTTTGCACCGGTGCCCTCCTGCATCTTCATCATCTCACGGAACACCTGGTCGGCGATCCCGACGCCGCCGCTCTTGACGATCTGGCCGGCATATTCCTTGGTCAACATCGAACGATAGACGCCGCCGCCGGTGCCGTTCTCACCGAGCGGGCCGTCCGTGCCGTCGGATTGCGACAGGCGGTCGAGGGACTGCTCCAGGAACATCGATTCGAAGTCGGTCGAGGCCTTCTTCGCCTTCGCCTCGGCGGCCGACTTGGCCGCGGAGCCGGCGCTGGAACCGACCGCGCTCTGCACGGCCTTGGCGATGTCGCCGACGATGGCCTTGCCGACCCCGAGGGCGGCACTGGCGGCGAGGGGCGCGAACAGCATGGGATCAGCACTCCGTCTGAGGATGGGGGAGGGTGGCGGCGATCATCACATCACCTCGATGTCGGCCTGGAGCGCACCGGCGGCCTTGATCGCCTGCAGGATCGAGATCAGGTCGCGCGGGCCGATGCCGAGGGCGTTGAGACCGTCGACGAGTTCGCGCAGGGTCACGCCCTCTTTGACCAGGGCGAGCTTGTTGCCGTCGCCGGTATCGACCTTGACGCCCGTGCGCGGCACGACCGTCGTGGTGCCGTTGGAGAACGGGGCCGGCTGACTCACCTGCGGCTGCTCGGTGATCGTCACGGTGAGGTTGCCCTGGGCGATCGCCACCGTGGAGACCCGAACGTCGCGGCCCATCACGATGATGCCGGAGCGCTCGTCGACGATGACCCGGGCGGTCTGGTCGGGCTCGACCTTGAGCTGTTCGACCTCGGTCACGAGCCGGATCATGTTGCCGCTGTAGCGGGCCGGAATCTGCAGGGTCACCGTGGCCGGGTCGGTCGGCTCGGCGGTGTCCGCGCCCATGAAGTCGTTGATCGCGGCCGCGATGCGCTTCGAGGTGGTGAAATCCGGGTTGCGCAGGGACAGCCGCAACGAGCGCATGTCGTTCATCTTGAACGCCATCTCGCGCTCGATCATCGCGCCGTTGGGCACGCGACCATTGGTGGGAACGCCGCGGGTGATCTTGGCCGCATCGCCCTCGGCCGAGAAGCCCGCGATGGCGACGGAGCCCTGCGCGAGAGCGTAGACCTCGCCATCGGCGCCGAGCAACGGGGTCACCAGCAAGGTGCCGCCCTGGAGGGACTTGGCGTCGCCGAGGGACGAGACGGTGATGTCGATGCGGTTGCCCTGCGTGGCGAAGGGCGGCAGGCTCGCCGTCACCATCACGGCCGCCAGGTTCTGCGTGCGCATGGTGGCGCCGCGGGTGTTCACCCCAAGGCGTTCCAGCATCGCCTGCAGGGACTGCTTCGTGAACGGAATGTTGTTCAGCGTATCCCCGGTGCCGTTGAGCCCGACGACGATGCCGTAACCAACGAGCTGGTTCTGGCGCACGCCCTCGACGCTGGCGAGGTCCTTGACACGTGACAGGGCGGAGGCGGGCGCCGCCTGGCCGACCATCATCCCCAACCCTGCCAGAATGCAGAGGGCGAGGCGCCGGATTCGCGTGGGGCCGTTCGGAGCGTCGGTCATGGAGCACTTTGCGACGGGAAGGTCCCCCGGCATTCTGCCAGGACCATGCCAATCGGGCCGTTGCGCCAATGCATTGTTTTTGAACGATATTTTTTCTATGATGCCGGCGCCCGCCGGCGGCTTGGCACGGTCGCTTCGTGCCGGGTCGGCAGGTTCTGCCGGGTCGTTTACGACCGGTTAACCAGGGTGGCCGAATTCTGCCGGGGCCGGGCGGATCTCCGCCCCGATCGGTCCCACCCCATGCGCGTCGACACCCGCTTCGTCACTGCCACCACCAGCCCGAATGCGGGCCCACGACGCAGCGAAGGCACGCCGGCCTTCGCCGTCGCGAGTCCCGGCCCCCAGGCCAGCGGCCCGGGCGCGACGGCGGCGGCGTCGCTGGCCGGACTCGACGCGATCCTCACGCTCCAGAGCAATGCCGACACGCCGGAGGAGCGCCGACGTCGATCGGCCCGGCGCGGCAACGACCTGCTCGACGGGCTCGACCGGCTGAAGGCCTCGCTCATCATGGGCCGCGTCTCGACACGCGACCTGCAAGCCATCGCCGGCCGGCTGGCCGAGCGCGGAGGCAACAGCGGCGACCCGCGCCTCGACGGTCTGATCGCCGAGATCGAGCTGCGGGCCGCCGTCGAGCTCGCCAAGCTGTCCACCGCCCGCGCCAACTGAGGTGCCGGGACGGACCCGAGCGTGGGCCGCGTTCAGTCCTTCTTCGCCTTGGCGCGCGGCCTGTCGTCCGCCTCGCCGCCGGACTCGCTACCCTCGGTGTTGATCCGCTCGGCGATCTGGCTGAGCAGGGCGTCGGTCTTCTTCTCTTCCTCGAGCGTCTGGTCGAGGAGCTTGGCGGCGTCCGCGTAGCCGAGCTGGCGCGCCCAGGTCTTCAGCGTGCCGTAGCGGGCGATCTCGTAGTGCTCGACGGCTTGGGCGCAGGCGGCGAGCACGGCATCGGCGGCCGGACTATCCCGGAACTCCTCGAGGTCCTCCTCCATCTCGGAGGTGATCCCCTGCATCGCCTCGCAGGTCTTGGCGCGGGCCGGCTTGCCGATGATCTCGAACACCTGCTGCAGGCGCTCGACCTGTTCGGCACTCTCTTCCGCATGGGTCTCGAACGCGCTGCGCAGCTCCTCGTGCTCGGCCGCCTTGGCGGACTTCTTCAGGGCTCGCACGGATTGCTTCTCGGCGTAGTAGACGTCCTTGAGCGTCTCATAGAACGCGTCGTGAAGGGTCTTGGCCTTGGCTGCCATGGGGCGGTCTCCTGATTGAGGACGGTGAGGAAAGGGCGCGCTCGCGCGGAGAGTCAGGAACGGGGACCCGTACGCCATTGCCAGCATCGCCTCGGGTGAACCGCACCGCTCGATGGCTGTTCCCTTAGCTTCGTCGAACGATCGGAGCGGCCCGCAGAAATCGATCAATTCACGGCAAAACTAAGCGGATTATCTCTTCGACCAAATAAATATTTTCATATCAAAGATTTTCAGGTAGATATTCCGGGTTTTTTACTTGATCTGTATCGTTCTGCCGGACCTGATGGGCCCCACGGGATTCTGCGCGCCGGAGCGCCTCGGCGCTCGGGGACACCCCGATGCAATCGTTCGGACACCTGCAATTTAACGCAAGATGGAAAGTGGGTGACAAAGCACGGCCAGTGTTGCAGTGCACAGCGTCCCGCGGCGTCTTTGCAGCCGTTGCGTGTTTGCCGCAGCGCGCAAAACATCCGAGAGGATTGCGGTGTGCAGTGATCACGGTGCGTTGTCGTGGCCTGCCCCCTGCATTATAGCCACGCAAAATGATCGCCGCGGACCGGCTGCAAGAGGCGCGAATGGCGAAGGTCACGATTGAGGACGGGTACGTACCGAGCGAGAGCGAGCCGTTCATGAACGATCGGCAGCGGGAGTATTTCCGCCGCAAACTGCTCGGATGGAAGTCTGATATTCTGCGCGAGGCTCAGGATACGCTGGTCGCGTTACAGACCGAGAATGAAAATCATCCCGACCTCGCGGATCGAGCCTCTTCCGAGACGGATCGGGCGATCGAGTTGCGGGCCCGCGACCGGCAGCGCAAGCTGACCGGCAAGATCGACGCCGCCCTGGCGCGGTTGGAGGACGGGTCCTACGGCTACTGCGAGGAGACCGGCGAGCCGATCTCGCTGAAGCGTCTGGATGCCCGCCCGATCGCGACCCTGTCGCTCGAGGCGCAGGAGCGCCACGAGCGCCGCGAGCGCGTCTACCGCGACGACTGAGCGGAGCCACACCGCGGCACGGGCCTCGCACGTCGAGCGCCCGCTCCGAGGCTCAGAACGGCAGCAGCACGTCGACGAGTTGCTGACCGTAGCGCGGCTGCTGCACGTCGGTGATCTGGCCGCGTCCGCCATAGGCGATCCGCGCCTGGGCGATCTTGCTCGAATCGATGGTGTTGTCGGATTCGATGTCCTCGGGACGGACCACGCCGGCCACGATGAGTTCGCGCACCTCGAAGTTGATGCGGATCTCCTGCTTGCCCTCCACCACGAGGTTTCCGTTGGGCAGGACCTGCGTGACGATCGCCGCGACGCTGGTGGTCACGGTCTCGTTGCGCTGAACCGATCCGGCACCGTCGCTCGAGGTGGTCGAGGTGGCGTTGAGGAGCTTGTCGGGCGTGATCCCGGCCGCCGCCACACCCTTGCTGCTCTCCAGACCGAAGGCGTTGGGCACGCCGAAGCCCTCGGCGTTCGAGCGCGAGCGTTTGGTTTCGTTGTTGAGGTTCGCCTTGTCCGTGACATTGACCTTCACGGTGACGAGGTCGCCGATCCGCGCGGCCCGCTGATCCTTGAAGAAGGCACGGGAACCGGTCCGCCACAGCGAGTTCGGGGCGTAGGAGACCGGCTGGATCTCCGGCATCGGCAGGCGCACCGGCTTGTAGCCGGCCTGCGCGGTCGGGTCCTCGATGGCCGACAGGGCCGGCGTCGCACCGATCTGCGACAGGCGGTCGGCGGTGTTGCACGCACCGAGACCGGTGCAGAGCAGCGCGACGGCAAGGAGGGGGAAAGCGCGGTGGGTCATCGGGACCGGACCTTTGGCAAACCGGAAGGGAACGCGGACGAAGCGGATCAGCGCTGCAGTGCGGAGCCGTCGAAGGCGGCGCTGGCCTGGCGCACCAGGGGCGCGGGGCCGACGGAGACGCGCCCTGGTCCGGTCACGGTGGCGGAGAGGATCTTCTTCGAAACCGGATTGGTGACGGTGATCACGGCACCGAGGCGGCCGCTCTCGTTGGCCTGACCCCGGAGGGAGAGATTGAGGCCCGGGGAATCGAACACGATGGTCACGGCCTCGCCTCTGGCCACGAGGTCGGGCGGCGCGAGGTCGCCGGAGCGCAGGATCGCGCCGGCGCTGAGGCCGCGCTGGGCCACCTGCCCGGCGAGGTCGCCCAGCGACCCCTGGGCGTCCGACGGCGTCGTCTCGCGGGGGCGGCGCTCCAGGGAGAGGTCGGCGGCGTTGATCGTCTCGCCGCGGTTGAGGCTGCGGCCGAGGATCGCGACCTCCCGGATCTCCATGACCTGGCCCGAGACCCGGAGGGAGGCCTGTCGTTCGCCCAGGGTGATCAGACCGGCGATCCGGCGCGAGCGTGGATCGTAGCTGAGGTCGAGGGCGACCGCCTGGCCGTTGAGCTCCAGGGGCGCCAGTAGGGTCGGGGCCTCACCGTCGAGGCGGATGGCGAGGTTGCGCGGATCGACGCCGAAGCCCGATTCCAGGGCGCGCTTAAGGGCGGCCTCGATCTCGGGCTGGGTCACCCGGCGCGCGGCGCGCTGGACCGAGACCTGGACTCGGCCGCCGGTCTCGACGGGGCCGAGCCCGAGGCCGGCGACCGCGTCGGCGATGCGCCGCGCCTGGATCGTGCCGGTGGCGCCGAGGGCCGGCGCCCGGAACAGGGGACGCTGCGCCGCCTCGGGCGCCGCCCCCTCGACGAGGTCGCCGAGGGTCAGGACGTCGCCGCGGGCGGTGACGTCGCCGCGCAGGCTCAGCGTCGCGGCGCCGGACCGGGCCTCCTGCGCCAGCACCTGGACGGTGAGGTAGGAGAAGGCCAGCACGGCCAGCAGGGTCCGGCCGACGACGGAGACGCTCAGGGTCGAGACCCGGGGCCGGCGGCGAGGCGTGATCTGTCTGAGGGCATGCATGGTCAGGACCCCGGTCAGCTGCGGAACATCTGGGAGGTGGTCGAGAGCATCTGGTCGGCGGCGGTCACCACCTTCGAGTTCATCTCGTAGGCGCGCTGCGCCGCGATCAGCGACGAGATCTCGGTGACCGCGTTGACGTTCGCCTCCTCGAGGTAGCTCTGCTGGAGGTTGCCGAATCCTTCCGAACCCGGCAGGCCGTTGATCGCCGGGCCGGAGCCGGCGGTCTCGATGAACAGGTTGTCGCCGATCGATTCGAGGCCGACCTTGTTGACGAAGCGGGCGAGCTGGAACTGGCCGAGCGCCTGGGGCGCCGTCTGTCCCGGCACGGTGGCCTGGACGGCGCCCTGGGCGCTGATGGTCACCGAGGTGGCGTTGTTCGGCACGGTCACGCCGGGATCGACGAGGTAGCCGTCCCGGGTGACGAGCTGCCCCTGGGCTGAGAGGTCGAAGGATCCGTCGCGGGTATAGGCGGTGCGGCCGTCCGGCAGGGTCACCCGGAACAGGCCCTCCCCGCGGATGGCGACGTCGTATTCCTTCTCGGTGCTCGTCAGCGTTCCCTGCGACATCACCCGCGCGGTCGAGGTCGTCTTCACGCCCGAGCCGATGGCGAGGCCGGCGGGCAGCTGGGTGTTCTGGTCGGATGTCGAGGAGCCGGCCCGGCGCAGGTTCTGGTAGAGCAGGTCCTGAAAATGCGGCTGCTGGCGCTTGTAGCCCGTGGTGCGCAGGTTCGCGATGTTGTTCGAGATGACCTGAACGTTGAGTTCCTGGGCCGCCATGCCGGTGGCGGCGGCGTAGAGGGCACGCATCTGCGGAGATCCTTACGCGACGTCGGCGAGACGGCGGATCGCCGTGCCGCGCAGGTCGTCGAGGCGCGAGATCACGCCCGAGACCATGGTGTAGGTGCGGTTCACGTCCATGAGCCGGGTCATCTCGAGCACCGGCTTCACATTCGAGCGCTCAAGGGCACCGGCCTCCACCCGGCCGGCGAGACCCGCCGCCTGGGGTTGCGCGGCGGAGGCGTAGAGATTCGCGCCCTCGTTGGTGAGAGCCTGCGGATTGGCGAAGGTGACGAGGCGGACGCGGCCGCGGATACCGAGATTGGTCGAGACCGTGCCGTCGGGGCCGATGGCGATCCCGGTCTCCTGCTGGCCGATCTGGATCGGACCCGCCTCGCCCTGGACCGGATAGCCGTCGCTGGTCACCAGGGTGCCCTGCGCGTCGGTCTCGAAGGCGCCGTTGCGGGTGTAGCGGTCGCCGTTCGGCGTGCGAACCACCAGGAACGCCTCCCCGCGCACCGCCACATGGAGCGGGTTGCCGGTCTGCTCGATCGGTCCCTGGGCGAGGTCGAGCGCAGTGCCCTGGTCGATCACGTAGGAGACGCGCCGGTCCGGCTTCTGGAACGAGTCCGCGCTCGCCACCGGCATCAGGTATTCCTGAAAGCGGCTGTTGCGTCCCTTGAAGCCGTTGGTGGAGATGTTGGCCATGTTGTTGGCGATCACGTCCAGCTCGCGCTGGAGCGCGACCTGGCTCGAAACCCCCACGAACAATGCGTTCTGCATGACACTCTCAGCCCCGACGAGCGACGACGGTTCCATCTCCGCACGGGCCGTGCCATTCCATGCCGAAACTAATTTCTCCTTTATTCCCGATATTTAGGTCTGATCCCGCCGTGCAGCAGCGGCTGCCGGTCCCCGCCGCGCGGCAACTCCGACCCGGCAGCTTTTGCCGCCTTAACGACACGTTAACCCTGTTCGCCCGATACCTTCCGGAGTGCCGACGTCCTGGGATGTCGACGCCGTCGAGCGGCCGTCGCTCACCCCACCGCGCAGTCCCGAGGTCCACCGATGGCCAAGAAGCCGAAGAAGGCCGCCGCCGAGGGTGAGGAGGGCGCCGAGGGCGAAGCCCCGAAGGCCGGCAAGAAGAAGCTCGTCATCATCGGCGCCGTGATTCTGGCGCTCGCCGGCGGCGGCGGTTTCTTCTTCATGAAGAAGAAGGCCGGCGACGGACACGGGGAGGCGGTCGCCGAGGTCAAGAAGCCGGTCGTGTTCCTCGATGTGCGCGAGATGATGGTCAATCTCGCCAGCGAGCCGGGCCAGGACCGGACCCGCTTCGCCAAGATCAAGGTCGCGATCGAACTCAAGGACGCCAAGGTGGAAGGCGAGGTGAAGCCCCTGATGCCGCGCATCGAGGACGCTTTCCAGGTCTACCTGCGCGATCTGCGCGCGAGCGATCTCGCCGGGTCGGCCGGCATCTACCGCCTGCGCGAGGAATTGCTGCGCCGGGTCAACATTGCCATCCAACCGGCCCGGGCCGAGGCGGTCCTGTTCAAGGACGTGGTCATCCAGTAGGCGGTCGCGGCCTCATGCCGGGATGTTTTGAAGTTTCGCGAGCGACGAGAGTCTGATGGCCGGACCGGACGACGAGATCGACGAGGACGACTGGGCCGCCGCACTCATCGCCCAGAACGGCGAGGGCGGTGAAGCCTCGCTCGCCGACGAGTGGGGCGCGGCGCTGGCCGAGCAGGGCACCACGACCCATGCCAGCGACGTCGCCGCCGAGTGGGCGACGATGATCGAGGACGGGGAGACCGACAATCTCCCCGAACTCGCCGGCAACGACCGCATCCTGAATCAGGACGAGATCGACGGCGTCCTCGGCTTCTCCCTGCGCGAGCTCTCGGCCTCCGGCGCGGGCGGCGTCCGCGCCATCGTCGATTCCGGCGTCGTCCAGTACGAACGCCTTCCGATGCTGGAAATCGTCTTCGACCGGATGATCCGGTTGTTGTCGACGAGCCTGCGCAACTTCTTCCAGGACAACGTCGAGGTGACCCTCGACAACATCACCTCGGTGCGCTTCGGCGACTACCTCAACGCGATCCCGCTGCCGACCCTGCTCGGCGTCTTCCGCGCCGATGCCTGGGAGAATTCCGGGCTCGTCACCGTGGAGTCGAACCTCGCCTACTCGACCCTCGACCTGCTCCTCGGCGGCAAGCGCGGCGGCTCGTCGACCCGCCTCGACGGACGCCCCTTCACCACCATCGAGATGCAGCTGGTGCGGCGCCTCGTGGAGATCATCCTCACGGACCTTGAGCTCTCGTTCCAGCCGCTCTCGCCGGTGCGCTTCGCCATCGACCGGATCGAGACCAACCCGCGCTTCGCCACCATCACCCGACCCGCCAACGCCGCGATCCTGATCAGCCTCAAGCTCGACATGGACGGGCGCGGCGGCCTGCTGCAGATCCTGTTTCCCTACGCCACCATCGAGCCGATCCGTGAACTGCTCATGCAGAGCTTCATGGGCGAGAAGCTCGGCCGCGACCACGTCTGGGAAAGCCACCTCGCCACCGAGATCTGGCAGGCCGACGCGACCATGGAAGCGGTGCTGCACGAGATGATGCTGCCGCTCAAGAAGGTGCTGTCGCTCAAGGTCGGGGACACCCTGATGTTCGACACCAAGCCCTCGGACCTCATCGCGGTCCGCTGCGGCGACTGGGCCCTGACGCAAGGGCGGATCGGCCGGATCGACGACAACATCGCGGTGCAGCTCACCCGGCCCCTGCGCCGGTCGCGCACCACGCTCCAGGCCTTCGAGGCCTCCATGAACAACCGCAACGACGGGTGACGCGACCAGCCATGAGCCTCCTCGTCACCCTCCTCGCCGACGGCCTCGTCGCCGTCCTCCTGGTCGCCAGCATCGTCTCCTCGCTGCGCCTGAGCGGACGCATCACCAAGCTCAAGGCCGACGAGGCGGCCCTGCGCCAGACCATCGGCGACCTCGTCATGGCGAGCTCGACCGCAGAGCGGGCCATCGTCGGACTGCGCGCGACCCTCGACGAGTGTGACCGGACCCTGGCCGACCGCCTCGGTACGGCCGAGCGCTACGCCACGGATCTCGCCGCCCACGTGGCGGCCGGCGAGACGGTGATCGCCCGCATCGCCTCCATCGTCGCTCAGGCCGCCCCGGCCCGCGAGGTCGCGCGGACCGCGAGCCCGGCGCCGGTTCAGGAACCGCGCGATCTCGAGCGCGTGGTTCCGCCCGTCCGCGTCGCGCCGCCCAGCCCCAACGGCGAGCGCCTCGGGGTCGCGGCCGCGGCCGCCCTCGCCATGTCCGAGCGCGCCCTCGGCCGGCTGCGGAGCAAAGCGGCGTGACGAAGCCGGCGCCCGCCAAGCGATCCAACAGCCTCGTCCGGTTCCGTCAGACGCGGCCGCTGAAGCTGCGCCTGATCGATGCCGTGACCCTCGCGGCCGCCGGGCTTCTGGTGCTGAAGGTCGCGGCAATCGCGGTCGAGGAGTCCAAGCCGGATCTCACCGCGCCGCTGCCCGAATTCGCACGCGTCCTCGCCAAGGCCCGTACGAACTACGAGCCCGCCGATCCCTCCACCACCGGCTCGGTGACCCCGAAGGAGCCGGAGAAACCGCCACAAGAGCCCGAGAAGCCGGCTCCCCGTCCGCCGCCGCCCCCGGAGCCGATGCCGGCCTCCGAGCGCGCGATCCTGGAGCGACTGGCCGCGCGGCGGGATACCCTGAAGCAGCGCAGCGATGCCCTGGACCTGCGCGAGCAGCTTCTCGGCACTGCGGAGCGCAAGCTGGAGGAGGGCGTCGACACCCTCAAGCAGGGGGAGGAAAAGGCCGACGGCAGCGGCTCGCAGCGCGCGGAAGCCGAGCGAGCGGCCCTGAAGAACATCGTCACGATGTACGAGACGATGAAGCCGAAGGACGCCGCGCGGGTGTTCGACCGGCTGAGCCTCGACGTGCTGGTGCCCATCGTCCTGGCGATGAACCCCCGCAAGATGGCCGAGGTGCTGGCCCTCATGCAGTCGGAACCCGCCGAGAAGCTCACCGTGGCCCTGGCCAACCGGGCCCGTGGGCAAGGCGGCGGCCCGGCCGCGACGGTCGCGGCCGGGCTCGGTCCCAATGAATTGCCGGCGATCGACGCACCGATGCAGGCCCCGCCGCGGCGCTGAGCTCCGCAGGCGCTCGTCCACCGGGTTGTGCGAGCGTCCATTGCGCGTTCGGCCGCACCCGACTAGGGGCAGGCATCCCGGGCGGGTCAGGTCCCCGCCAGGCGGGTTCTGGGAGCCAAGCACGTGCCGTCCACCAGCCTGATTCGTTTCCTCGCCGTCATGGGCCTCGCACTTCTCGCGACGGCCCCCGCCCGCGCGCAGGACGCCGAAGTGCCGGAGGCCGCCGAGGCGCCGACCAAGCCGAAGCCGCGCAAGCCTCCGCCGCCGAAGCCGACGCCCGCCAAGCCCCCGGCGCCCACCCCGACGGCTGCCGCGACACCGGCGCCCGTCGCCAGCTGGCCCGCGGGCGCGACCTCCCTGAGCGAGGTCTATGGCGACTGGACCATGACCTGCGCACGGGAGGCCAAGCCCGACGCAAAGGCGGAATGTGCGATCATGCAGGCCCAGGGCGCCAAGGGCCGGCGGGAATTCGCCCTCGAGATCCGGCCGCCGAGCGACGGTCGGGCTCAAGGCTTCATCCTGATGCCGCTCGGCCTCGCGATCGAGCCCGGCATCTCGTTCAAGCTCGACGAGGCCGTACTCGGCAAGGGCGCGCCCTATCTGTCCTGCAGCCAGGAGGGATGTCTCGTCCCGATCAGCCTGCCCACCCTGGCGACCGACACGATGAAGACCGCCAAGAACCTGCTGGTGTCCGGGATCAAGCCGGAGGCCAAGGACCCGGTCACCATCACGATTCCGCTCGAAGGTTTCGCCAATGCGCTGGCCCGCGCCGTCGCCCTGACGAACTGAAGCGGGCCGTGTCAGGGCCGAACCCGAGGAGCGTACCCGTGAAGAGATCGGTCCTGCTGACCCGAAGCCTGAGCGCCCTGCTGCTGGGCGGATTGCTGGCGCACTCCGCGCGTGCCCAGGAGGAGCAGCCTCCGGAGAAGCCGCCCGGCCCCCCGCCGTCGGCGGCCGAGGCCAGGGCCGAGCGCCAGAAGAACAGCGCGGCCAAGCTCGCCGGCCTGCTCGCCTTCGTGGAGACGTCCTGCCCGGATCTCAAGCCGAACACCGAGCGCTTGAACGCCGTCGTCTCCGGCCTCGGTGTCGCGCCGGACGATCTCGCGCAAGGCGACCTGAAGCTCCGCAGCCAGGCCTATACGGAGATCTACGGCAAGGACGTTCCAGCCAACTGTGCCCGCGCCGCCGAGAATTTCGGAGAGGCCGGCCGGACGATCCCTGGTCTGATCGCGAAACGTTAGCGGTCGGGACAAAGCCGCACTGCGTCTTAAGCGCCCGTTAGCCTCGACGGGCGAGACTGCCCGGACAGTGCGGCGTAAGGCGAACCGGTTCGGATGCGAGCGGGTCCGTCCCATGGGTTTGGCGTATCCTGTGATGGCTCTCGGTGCCGGAATTCCGACACGACGGCGTCGGCTTCGGGCTGGCCTCGCCGCGATGTCGATCGTCGCCGTGACCCTGTGTGGGGGCTCGGGCGCGATCGCCGCGCGCCTGACGGCGATCAAGGGCGCGCAGATCGAGCGCTACGGTCGCCTCGTCCTGACCTTCGACGGCCCGGTTTCGGTCAAGGCGCGGGTTTCCGGGTCCGTCCTCGTCCTCGGCTTCTCGGAGAAGGCGAACGCCGGCCCAGAGCGGATCGCTGCGGAGATGCCGGACTACGTCTCCGCCGTCCGCCGCGATCCCGACGGCCTCGGTCTGCGCCTTGCCCTGCAGCGTCCCTACCGCGTCAACGTCCAGGAAGCCGGTGAGACGGTGTTCGTCGACCTCCTGCCTCAGGATTGGAACGGGTTGCCCCCGGCTATGCCGCCCGAGGTGGTGGCCGAGCTGTTTCGGCGTACCCAGGCGGCGGAAGCGGCGCTGCGCGCTGCAAAGCCGCCCGCCGAGCCGAAGACCCTGCGGCTGGAACTCGCACACCTTCCGACCCTTACACGCCTCAGCCTGCGGGCGCCGGCATCCGCCGCACCGCAATTCGGTGCCGTCGGCCCCGCCACCCGCCTCGCCATTCCCGGCGCTTGGCGGATCGACGATGTCGCCACCCGCGGGCGCCTGAAGCCGGCGATCGAAGCCCTGGCGGTGGAGGGCGACGAGACCGGCGCCCGCCTCCTCGTCACCCCTGCCGCCGGCTACGAGATCCGGACCTTCCACGACGAGGACGGGGCGACCCTCGACGTCGTCCGCAAACCGGGAGAGAAGCCGAAGTCCGCCTCGGCACCGGACGCGAAGGCCGGGGAGGGGGCGATGCCGGCCGGCGAGGCCAAGGTCTTCGAGAGCAAGCTCGACGAGGTCAAGACAGCGGAAGCCAAGACAGCGGAAGCCAGGCCCGAGAAGTCTGCGGCGCGAATGCCGGGCCGGAGCTCGGAACCCGCTGAGAACCGTCCGACGGCCTCCGCTGCGGTGTCGGTCCCGCGCCCGAGCGGTCCGGGCCTCGTCTTTCCGTTCAAGACCCTGACTCCGGCCGCCCTGTTCGAGCGGGCCGGCATCGCGAACCTCGTTTTCGAGACCGCGGAAGACGTCGTGGCTGCGCCCGGCGATCCGATTCTGGCGCCCCTCGGCGCGCCTCAGCGGACCGGGCGCGTCGTGACCTTGCGCTTCCCCGTCCCGCGCGACCGCCTGTTCGACCTCGTGCCCGTCGGCCCGGCGGAGGCGCCGACCGGGTGGGAACTGGTCGCCGGCGAGAACCTGGCCGCCAGCGAGACCCTCGCGGCGATCCGCGTCACCGATCCGGCGGGTCGGATCGGCATCGGCGTACGCCTTCCGAACCCCGGCGCCGCAACCTGGCTCAAGCTGGACGGGGAGCGCATCGCCGTCGTCACCGGTCGCGGCCCGAAGCCGGCCGGCATCCCGAAACGACAGGCCTTCGTCGATTTCGAACTGCTGCCGAGCCGCCAGGGCGTCGCGGTCCTGGCGCAGGCCGACGACCTCCTCGTACGGCCGGATCTCGACGGGGTCGCGATCGGTCGCGAAGGGGGCATGGCGGTCTCCGGCGTGGCGCGCCCGGCCGAGGTCCCCCTCACGACGCTCGGCGATCTCGCCGTCGACCGGGGGCCCTGGGAAGCTTCGCAGCGGGGCGACGTTCGCGAGTTGATGCGGGACCAGCTGCAGGCGGCCGCCGAGGCGCCGCGTGCCTCGCGCGGCCTCCTCAGGCTGGTCCTGGCCCGGACCATGCTCGCCAATCGGCTGTCTCTGGAAGCACTCGGCGTCCTGAAGAGTACCTATGCCGACGATCCGGTCCTGGCCGGCCAGCGCGACATTCCGATGCTGACCGTGATCGGCAACGCCCTGATGGGACGCACCGGCGACGTGCGTGCGGGTCTTGCGGTCGACATCCTCAAGAACGATCCCGAGGCACGCCTGTGGCAGGGCTACGCCGAGGCCCTCGAAAGCCGCTGGAGCACGGCCGACAGCGCGTTCCGCGCCACGGCGAGCGTACTCGAGCGCTACCCGAACGATCTCCAGGCTCTCCTGCGCACCGCGGCGGCCGAGGCGGCGATCGAGACCGGCGACTGGGATTCGGCCAGCCGCCAGATCATCGCGGCCGCCCGAGTCGCCGACCGGCCGACCCAGGAACACCTCTCGCTGCTGCGGGCGCGGATCGACGAGGTCACGGGTCAGACCGTGGCCGCCCTCGATGCCTATGAGCGCCTCGGCGAAAGCAGCGAGGCGGACGTCGCCGCCGCGGCGCGCCTGCGCGCCACCCTGCTCGGTCACGCCGCCGGCAAGATCCCGACGGCGGACGCCATCGAGCGCCTCGAGCGGCTGGCCCTGGCCTGGCACGGCGGCGACATCGAGCCACGGACGATCGCCGGCCTCGCCAAGCTCTACATGGAGGCGGGGCGCTGGCGTCAGGCGCTCCTCACCGCACGCCGCGCCGATGCCCTCGGGACGGATACGCCGCTCGTGCGCGAGGTGCACGACATGGCGCAAGCGCTCTTCGACGACCTTTATCTCGGCGAGCGCAGCCTCAAGGTGCCGGGGGTCGAAGCCTTGGCGATGTACTTCGACTTCAAGGACTTCGCCCCCCTGGGCCGGCGCGGCGACGAGATCGTCCGGCGCCTGTCCGACCGGCTCGTCGAACTCGATCTCCTCGATTCGGCCGGCGAACTGCTCCAGCATCAGGTCGATCATCGCCTGACCGGCGCGAGCCGCGCAGGCGTCGCGGCGCGGCTCGCCGCGATCCGCCTCATGGACGAGAAGCCGCTCCAGGCCCTCCAGACGCTCGATGTCACCTATCTGCCTGAACTGCCGGAGGACCTTCGCCGCGCACGGGCGCTGCTGCGGGCACGCGCCCTGTCCGACCTGTCGCGCACCGACCTCGCCCTGGAGACCATCGAGGGCGAGACCGGGGCCGATGCCGATCGCCTTCGCGCCGACATCCTGTGGACCGGGCGGCGCTGGCGCGAGGCAGGGGAAGCTCACGAGGCGCTGGTCGGCGATGCCTGGCGCCGGCGCGCACCCCTCGACGACGCCGCCCGAACGGACGTGCTGCGTGCGGCGATCGCTTACGGGCTCGCCAGCGAGACCCTGAACCTGGAGCGCCTGCGTGCGAAGTTCGCGGGTCCGATGGCCGAGAGCGTCGATGCCCGAACCTTCGCGCTCCTCAGCCAAGCCAACGCCGCCCGCACCGCCGGCTTCCGCGAGATCGCGCAGAAGGCCACCAGCGCCCAGACCCTCCAGGCGTTCCTCTCGGAGTACCGCAAGCGCTATCCCGAGAGCGCCGTTCCGGCTCCCGACAAGCGCGAAGCGGATGCGCGTGCCGACGCGCAGGCCCCGGCGACACCGCCCGGCTGAACCGCGCCGACGCCGTTCGAAGGCGCCGGCCGAGCGTTTCGGGTCCGGGTGCGCGATGCGGCGTAAAAGCTTGATGCGATTCGGCGAATTCTGTTCGTGCGAGCGCAACAAACGCGCCTGCGCCACGTTCTGCCTTCAATCGCTATCACCCGTGCGGCGCACGTTCCAGCCGGCACAGCAGAGGCCTCCCCATGCTCACGGAACCGCTCGACACCAAGCCCGGCAAGACCCACCTCGACATCTTCGACAGTCAGCAGCGGACCGCGATGGCCACACGCCTCGGCGTGTCGGAAGACCGCCTGAAGCGCGCGGTCCGCCTCGTCGGCAACCGCATCTCGACCCTCAAGAGCTACCTCGGGCGCTGATCGCTCCTCACGTCCAGCGGAACGCGGTGAAGGGCGCTTTCGGGCGCCCTTTCTTCTGCGCGCTCGCCCTCCGTGCTGCCGCTCAGGTGCCGTAGCTCTGCACGAGAGAGCCCGCCACCAGGGTCCAGCCGTCCACGAGAACGAAGAAGATCAGCTTGAACGGCAGGGCGACGGTAGCGGGCGGCACCATCATCATGCCGACGGCCATCAGAATCGAGGCGACCACGAGATCGATGATCAGGAAGGGAATGAACAGCAGGAAGCCGATTTCGAAGGCGCGCCGCAGCTCGGAAATCATGAAGGCCGGTGTCACCACCTCCAGGCCGACGGCTTCGGGTCCGGCCGGCACCGGGGCCTTAGCCATGTCGAGGAAGAGCTTGAGATCCTTCTCGCGCACGTTCTTCAGCATGAAGGTCTTGAACGGTGCCGAGGCCCGCCCGAAGGCGACGCTCTGGGTGATTTGCCCGGCGATCAGCGGCTCGATGCCGTTGCGGTAGGCCTCCCGTCCCACCGGCGCCATGACGAAGGCGGTGAGGAACAGCGCGAGGCTCGTGACCACGGCATTCGGCGGCGCGCTCTGGGTGCCCAGAGCCGAGCGCAGGATCGACAGTACCACGACGATCCGGGTGAAAGAGGTGGCCATCACCAGCACCGACGGCGCCAGGGCCAGGACGGTGAGAAGCGCGACGAGTTGCAGTGCCCGCTCGGTCACTCCACCCGTGCCGAGATCGACCGAAAGGCTCTGAGCCCGTACCGCCGCCGTCATGCAGGCCAGCGCAAAACCGACGAGAATGGGCAGGCGCAGCCGTCTTTGCAGCGAGGGGCGGGGTTCGGACATACCGGCTCCGGACGATGCAGCCCGACGCGGCCGCGGCCCCTCATATCATCCGCGGCCCAGCGCGCATCCCCGAACGAACCCGAGAATGGGCTTCGTTCGGTCGCAACACCCGGGTGGGTCCCGGCCCGCCGATGCCGACCTACTGCTTACGATCGAGGGGACGGCCGAGGAGGCGGGCGAACTCCGCCTCGATTTCCTCCACGGAGAAGGGATTGGGAGTGGCCGGAGCCTTGGCGGGTGCCGGCGGGGAAGGCGGCTGGGTCGGCGCCGCGGCGGGCCGCTGCTCGATGAAGGCTGGCGGCGCCTCGATAATGGCTGGCGGCGCCTCTATGGTTGCCGGCGGTACCTCGGGCGGCGCGATCGCCTCGGCTTTCGCCGCATCCGCCATTGAAGCACGAAAAATGGGCGGCGGCTGAGCCGGGGCGGATGCCTGAAGAACCGGCGGCTCTGCCGACGCGACGTCGAGATCCCGGATCTCGGGGTGTTCGGCGAACAGCGCATCGTCCGTGGCTGGCTCGGGTTCGACTGCCCGCTCTTCGAAGGCCGGCGCCTGCGCCGTGGCGGCCATCGCGGCCGCCATCGGATCGATGCCGGGTGGCCCCGCGAGCGTTTCGCGGGTCGGCTCGGGTTGCGGCTGAGACTCGACCCGTCCGGGGGACTGAGGTGCCGCGGGAGGCCGGTCCGGCTCGCCCGGCGCGGACTGATCCGTAGCGGCCGGGCGGACAGCCGCGGACGGACGGCGCAGGGCCTCCTCGAGCTGGCGCGCCATGTCGGACAGGATCGCGGCATCGATCGCGCGGGCCGCCGGTGCCGGAACGACGGGCGGCGGCGCGGCGGAACTCTGCGCGTCGCGGGCGGGCGCGGGCTCAGCCTCGGATCCCCGCTCCGCCAGGCCGACTCGCTCCGCGATCGCGGCCGGAACGAGGTTCGCCAAGGTGGGTGGGGTCCGGCGGATGACGCGCGCGAGCTGGGAATCGCGCGGCCGGGGTGGAACCGCCGGATCCGAAACGGTGAGGCTTGGGCCGGGCTCGGGGACCGCCCCGCGTCCGCGCGCGACCTCGGGCGGCTGCGACGCGACCTCGATGCCGGGCGCAACCGTTACCGGCATCTCGAAGGACGGCTCGCGGTAGGGCGGGACGGGGGGGGGCACCGGTGCCAGACTCGGTAGCGGCGCCTGCTGGGTCACCGGCGGCTCCGGCATCGGGTTCAGTACCGGCTCGGGCGCCTCGTCGAAGGGGGTTTCCTCCGCCGCCAGGCGGGCGCTCATGCCGCGCAGGATGTTGCGCTCGATCACGACGTCATTGGGGCCGCCGACAAGCAGCAGGTGCTCGACGTTGTCGCGGCGCAGGAGGATCAGCTGACGCTGGCGGTCGAGCTCGTAGATGTCGACGATGCCGAGCCGTGGCTGACGGCCCCGGGGGGTGTTTTTGCCGGAGAGAGGTGAACCCTTCCCGCCGAAGCGCCGGATCAGGAAGACACCGGCCGCGAGGACGAGAAAGATGACGACGAAGATGATGGCGAACTGGAGGGGAAAAGAGCCATCCGAGCTGAAGAACGATGACAAGACCGGGGTCTCTCGCTTTTGGGGCTCGTGGCCCGACGCAACACTCAAGCACCCACTATCATGTCCGGCGCCAGCGCGGGCAACTCCGTTAAGACTTCGTTAACAGCTCCTTTGTCCGAACGGGGTTCGGCAATGGCCGGCGAGATTTAGGGGTCGTGTGGTGCCCCGCCGCTCGAGATCGAGACGGCGGGGCGTGCCGTGTTTCCACGACGGAGCCGATACGCAACGCGGCCTGGAGCGACAGTGCGGCGGCCGCGGTTAGCGGCAGATCAAGGCCTCGGGCCTGAGCCGTCTCGAAACGGGACCCGCCGGCGTTCCCAACGCGTTGGAGCAATGCCGTAGCCGTTCCGGGTCGAGGTGGAACCAGTGGAAGACCAGCATCAGGCACACCTGCGCGACGCGGTCGCGCTGGCCCGGGACAACGTTCTCCGGGGCGGGCGTCCCTACGGCGCGGTGATCGTGCGCGACGGTGTAGTGCTGTCGCGGGCCGTCAACACCACGGCTGTCACCAACGACCCGACCGACCATGCCGAGATGGTGGCGATCCGGGAGGTGAGCCGACATCTCGGCCGCACCAAGCTCGACGACTGCATCGTCTACGCCAGCGGGCGTCCCTGCCCGATGTGCCACGCGGCCATGCGCCTCGCCGGGATCACGCGGGCCTACTTCGCCTACAGCGCCGAGGAGGGCGAACGCTACGGCCTCCTCGGCGCCGGGATCTACGCCGAACTCTGCCAGCCCCCGAGCGAGCAGCCGATGCGCGTGGAGCATCGACCCGTCGCTATCGACGATCATCCTTACGTGCTCTGGCAAAGCCGGCAGGGCTCATCCGAGAAAGGCTGAGGCGATGACCGTTCCGCGCTGGATCCCGTTCCTCGCAGGCGCCCTGTTCATCGCGGCGGCCGTCACCATGGGGCTCCTCTGGAGCCGAGGCGCCCTGCGCCATCCGAGCGAGGATGCGCGGACCGCCGGCATGCCCGCCTGCGCCCCCCTCAATCCGAGCGGGCCGGCTCCGCCGGAATGCCCGCAGGCGAAACAGCCGACCCAGCGGACTCCCTGAGACTCCCCTCTTGGCAGACGCGTCCGATGATTTAACCGGGCGTTAACCATGGGGGCGGCAGATTTTGCCGGTCCCACCGGGCAGATTCTTCCGGGTGAGGCGAGGGTCCAGCCCATGTCCGTCACCGACCTGCCCATCCTCGGCATGCTGCGCACCCGCATGCAGTGGCACCAGACCCGCCAGAAGCTGCTGGCCGAGAACGTCGCCAACGCCGACTTGCCCGGCTTCAAGCCGCGGGACCTCGCGAGTCCGGACCTCGGGCGTTCCGGCCCCGTTCTGGCGCAGCCCTCGGCGGCCACCACGAGCAGCAGCCTGGCGGTCACCAATGCGTCTCACATCGCGCCGGGCGGAGGCCCGGACGGCCCCGGCGCCGATCCGCGCCGCGTGAAGGGCTTCGAGATCCGCCCCAGCGGCAACGGGGTCAACCTCGAGGAGGAGATGATGAAGGCCGGCGACAACCAGGCGGACTACCAGATGGCCGCCTCGCTCTATCAGAAGAGCCTCGAGACCATCAAAATCGCCATCGGCAAGCGCTGAGCGGCCATCCATCGTCTCACGGAGCGCGCCATGGACTTCCTGAAATCCCTCACCACCGCCGCCTCGGGTCTCAAGGCCCAGTCGAGCCGGATGCGGATCATCGCCGAGAACATCGCCAACGCGGATTCGGCGCCCACCTCGGTCGGCGGCCAACCCTACCGGCGTAAGATCCCGACCTTCACCCTGCAGGTGGACCGGGAGACGGGCGCGTCGCTGATCGAGACGGGCCGGGTGCGCCGCGATACCTCGCCGTTCCGGACCAAATACGACCCGGGCAATCCGAGCGCCAACGCCAAGGGCGAGGTGGCCATGCCCAACGTCAACGGCCTGATCGAGAACATGGACATGCGCGAGGCCCAGCGCTCCTACGAGGCCAACCTCAACATGGTCACGGCGACCCGCCGCATGGTCGCCAAGACCCTCGAGATCCTCAAGGCCTGACCCCGCTTCCGACCCGCCTGAAAGTCCGCCGCCATGACCACCAACGCCTTCGCCGCCGGCGCCTACGCGGCGATTCAGAACATCGGCGCAAAGGGTGCGCCGAAGATCGCGCCGGCCACCGGTGCCTCCGGCTCGAACTTCACCTCGCTTCTGACATCGACCCTGGACAACGTCGGCGAGGCAGGGCGCAAGGCCGACAGTCAGGCGCTTGCGGTGGCCGGCGGCAAGGCGAACGTGGTCGACGTGGTGACGGCCGTGGCCGAGAGCGAGACGGCGCTCCAGACCCTCGTCGCCGTCCGCGACCGGGTGATCTCCGCCTACGAAGAAATCATGCGGATGCAGATCTAGCCCATCGTCGCCTCGCTTCGGCGGGGCACCCGGCTCTGCTCTTCGAACACTTCCGCCCTGACGCGAGATGATATCCCCTCATGACCGGTCTCGCCATCATCGACGTCGCCCGCGACGGCATCTTCGTCTTCCTCAAGGTGGCGGGCCCGATCATGCTGGTCGCCCTCGTGGTCGGCCTCGTGGTCTCTCTGTTCCAGGCCCTGACGCAGATCCAGGAGCAGACGCTCATCTACGTTCCCAAGATCGTGGCCGTGTTCGCGACCTTGCTGCTCATGCTGCCCTTCATGGGCGATGCGCTGGGCAGCTACATGACCCGGATCGCGGCGCGCATCGTGTCCGGCGGCTGAAGCCTGCTATGAAGGGGCATGAATCTCCTCCTGCCGGGCATCGCGGCGGCCTTCCTCCTCACCTTCGCGCGGATCGGCACCCTGGTGATGCTGATGCCGGGGGTTGGCGAGCAGTTGGTCTCGCCGCGGCTGCGGCTCGCCTTCGCGCTGCTCCTCTCGCTGATCCTGTTCCCCACTGTGCGGCCGCTCCTGCCGATGCAGGGCGGCGCCATCGCGGGACCCGGCCTGATCGCGCTGCTCATCGGCGAGTTGCTGGTCGGCCTGGTGCTCGGCCTCACCGTGCGGATGGTGCTCGCCGCCCTTCAGACCGCCGGCATGATCGTCTCGCAGCAGCTCGGTCTGTCCTACGCGATGACGGTGGACCCGACGCAGGGCGGACAGCAGACGGCGATCGGCAATTTCCTGGCGCTTCTCGGCGTCACCCTCATCGTGGCCACCGACCTCCATCACGTCGCCCTCGGGGCGATCGGGCGCAGCTACGTCCTGATCCCGCCGGACGGCGTGCCGGGCATGGGCGAAGCGGCGAGCCTCGCACTGAAGGCCATCGCCCGCGGGTTCTCCCTCGGGGTCCAGATCTCGGCCCCGTTCATCGCCTTCGGCATCCTCTTCAACGTCGGGCTCGGCGTCCTGGCGCGGCTCATGCCGCAGATGCAGGTGTTCTTCGTGGCCGTCCCGGCCTCGGTTCTGATCGGCATGGTGCTGCTGCTGGGCAGCCTCGGCGTCATGATGGGCGTCTTTCTCGACGATATCGGGCGCTACCTGGCGGATCTCGCCGGGCGTTGAGCCGCACCGCGGAGGCCTGAGCGGTTGGCGGACGATTCCGATCCGGAAGACAAGACCGAAGACCCGACTCCACGGCGGATCGAGAAGGCGATCGAGCAGGGCAACGTTCCCAACAGCCCCGAGATCAATACCTTCTTCATCCTGGCCGCCTTCACCATGGCCCTGCTCATGGCCTCGGGCATGATCGCCCAGAACCTCGTGGCGAGCCTGCGCGGGTTCCTGATGAACGCCCACATGGTCCCGTCGGACCCGGCGGCCTATACCGAGATGGGCATCCGCACGCTCATCATCTGCGCCCAGGCGCTGGCGGTGCCGATCGGCCTCGTCGTTGTGGCCGGTCTCGCCGCCGGCCTGATCCAGCACCCCTTCGTCTTCAGCACCGAGGCCCTGGGGCCCAAGTGGGACCGGGTCTCGCCGATGGCCGGCGTGAAGCGTGTCTTCGGGATGGAAGCGCTGTTCCAGTTTCTGAAAGGGCTCGCCAAGCTCGGCATGGTCGGCGTGGTGGCCGGCACCATCCTGTGGGGCGAGCGCGACCGGATGGAGGTGTTCGCGCGCCTCGATCCCGCCGCCGTCCTCGCCGCGATCCTCACCCTCGCCCTCAAGCTGATGGCGGGCATGCTCGGGGTCTTCATCGCCATCGCTCTCGGCGACGCCCTCTACCAGCGCTTCCGCTGGCGCCAGCGCCTGCGCATGTCCAAGGAGGAGATGAAGCAGGAGCACAAGGAAAGCGAGGGCAGCCCAGAGGTGAAGGGCCGTATGAAGCAGATCCGCGCCCAGCGCGTGAAGAAGCGCATGATGGCCGCCGTCCCGACGGCCACCGTCATCGTGACGAACCCGACCCACTACGCGGTGGCCCTGCGCTACGAGGCCGGCATGGCCGCCCCAGTCTGCGTGGCCAAGGGCGTCGACTCGCTGGCCCTCAAGATCCGCGCGGTGGCCAAGGACCATGATGTCCCGATCCTCGAGAACCCGCCGCTCGCGCGCGCGCTGCACGCCACCGTCGAGATCGACGAGGAGATCCCCGCGGAGCATTACCGGGCGGTGGCCGAGGTCATCGGCTACGTCATGCGTCTGCGCCGGCGGGCCGCGTGAGGATTGGCGCTTGAGGATTGGCGCTTGCGCTCGCCACGCTTTATGCACCCTCTTTCGTGAGAATTCTCGGCGACATACGACGGTTTGCCCTTGCTGCGAGCGGAAGCGGGGCGCTAACCGGATGGGCTTCAGGGGTGGGTCGACGGCGGATGGTTGAGTTCAGCGGACACGGCAAGCCCGCGTCGAACGCGATCGATCGCTCGGAGCGGCCCGGACGCGTCGGGCTCCTTCTCGTCCTCGCGGGCCTCCTCGTCGGGGCGGCCGTCGGCCTGTCCTTCGTGGCGAGCGAGCAGGCGCAGCCGCTGATCCTCGGCCTCCTGGCGCTCCTCGCCATGGCAGGTGTGTTCTGCCTCTTCGCCCTCGCCATCGGAGCGATCCAGTTCGCCGGTCAGACCACCCGCGACGACATCACCAAGGCGATCGTCGACGCGGCGCCCGAGGGCGCGATCGTTGTCGAGGAAGGGGGCCGCCTCATCTATGCCAACGAATCCTACCTGCGCATCGCAGGCGGCGAGACCTTCGCCAGCCTGCGACCGGTCGAGCGGGTCTTCGTCGGTTCGCCGGAAGTCTCAGAGGCGGTCTATCGCCTCGCCCAGGCTTCCCGCGACGGCCTCGGGCACGCCGAGGAGATCCGGATGGCGCCGCCGCCCGGCAGTACCGCCGAGCGCGCCTTCGCGTGGTTCCGCATCAGCGTACGCCCGATCGAACGGCCCCGGCGCGCCGCGACCCTGTGGACGGTGAGCGACATCACCCATGAGCGCGAGCGGCAGGAGAACGTCTTCCAGGAACTCCAGCACGCGATCGACTACCTCGACCACGCCCCCGCAGGCTTCCTCTCGATCGATCCGGCCGGCGCGATCGTGTACATGAACGCGACCCTGGCGGCCTGGCTCGGCTACGACCTCGCCACAGTCGGCTCCGGCGGCCTGCGCCTGCCCGAGATCGCCCCCGGCGCCGACGTCCTCACCGCCTCCGAGGGCCTGCCGGGCGAGGTCCGGACCGACCGCTTCGACCTCGACCTGCGCCGCCGCAACGGGCATCCGCTCCCGGCGCGCCTCTACCATCGCGTCGCCTTCGGCCAGGACGGCCGACCCGGCCCGTCGCGCACCTTCGTGCTCAACCGCTCCGCCGGCGCCGAGAGCGACGAACCCCAGCGCGTCGCCGAAGTGCGGCTCGCGCGCTTCCTGAACAACAGTCCGATCGCCATCGCGACCCTGGACCAGGGCGGCCACATCGCCCGCGCCAACGCCTCCTTCGCCCGCCTGTTCGGCGGCCTCCCGCGCCAGGCACTCCCCGACGGGCGCAACGACCTGCAGGGCGAACCCACCATGTGGGACGCCGTCGCCGAACGGGATCGCGCGGGCCTGGAGGCGGCCCTGGGCAAGGCCGCGGCCGGCCTCGTCGAGGTGGAGCCCATCGAGATCGCCCTCTCGGGTCCCGGCAACCGGTCGGCCCGCGTCTGGCTGAGCCCGGCGGGCGGCGAGGCGACCGGGGTCGGACGGGACGAGGCCGAGCAGAGCGACCGCGAGCGGGTCATCCTCTATGCCCTCGACACCACCGCGCAGCGCCAGCTCGAGCAGCAGGTGGCGCAGGCGCAGAAGATGGACACGGTGGGCCAGCTCGCCGGCGGCATCGCGCACGACTTCAACAATGTCCTGCAGGCGATCATCGGCTATTCGGACCTGCTTCTGGCCAGCCATCGGCCGACCGATCCGGCCTTCCAGGACATCATGCAGATCAAGCAGAACGCCAACCGGGCCGCGAGCCTGGTGCGCCAGCTGCTGGCCTTCTCGCGGCGCCAGACCCTGCGCCCGGAGGTGATGAATGTCGGCGAGGCGCTGTCCGACCTCACCTTGCTGCTCAAGCGCCTGCTCGGCGAGCGCGTCGACCTCGACCTGAAGCACGGACGCGACATCTGGCCGATCAAGGCCGACGTCAACCAGTTCGAACAGGTCATCGTGAACCTAGCGGTCAACGCCCGCGACGCGATGCCTGAGGGCGGGCGCCTGCTGATCCGCACCGCCAACGTCGCGCACGAGGCCGTGCCGAGCGAGACCCGCGTCGGCATGCCGGTGGGCGATCACGTGCTGATCGAGGTCCTGGACACCGGGCAGGGCATCCCGCCCGACGTTATGGAGAAGATCTTCGAGCCGTTCTTCACCACCAAGGAGATCGGCAAGGGCACCGGCCTCGGCCTCTCGACGGTGTTCGGCATCGTCAAGCAGAGCGGCGGCACCATCGACGTGCGCTCCACGGTGGGGGAAGGCACCGCCTTCCGGATCTACTTTCCCCGCCACGAACCCGCCGCCGAACCCGCGCCCGAGACGGACATCGCGCTGGCACCCCCATCGTCGCAGACGACCGCCGCCATCGCCGCAAGCCGGCTCAAGGGAGCCTCGGACCGCGCGCGGGCCGACGGCGAGAAGCCCGCGCCCCGCAAGCCCGCGCCGGACCATACCGGCCAGGGCGTGATCCTCCTGGTGGAGGACGAGGACCCCGTGCGCGCCGTCAACAGCCGCGCCCTCTCGGCCCGCGGCTATACGGTGCTGGAGGCCGCCTCCGGCCTCGACGCCCTGCGGATCATCGCCGAGACCACCGAGACCATCGACCTGGTCGTCTCGGACGTGGTGATGCCCGAGATGGACGGGCCGACCCTCCTGCGTGAGCTGCGCAAGCAATCCCCCGACCTCAAGGTGATCTTCGTCTCCGGCTACGCGGAGGACGCCTTCCGCAAGAACCTTCCCGACGGCGAGGATTTCAACTTCCTGCCCAAGCCCTTCAGCTTGAAGCAGCTCGTCGAGACGGTGAAGGAGATCATTGCCCGCTGAGCATCGGCGATGGGGGAGAATTCGTAGCTGACGAGGCGCGAATTCTCCCCCGCCACCCTTGCCCGATGAGAACAAAACAGGTACATAATCGGCAACCGGGGCGCATTGAGCCTTGCTCCTCCCCCATGCATAAGGATGCCGACGAATGGCCCAGCCCGCGCTGAAAGTTGTGGAATCCCCGATGGTGGACAAGGACAAGGCGAAGGCGATCGACGCCGCGCTGTCGCAGATCGAGCGGGCCTTCGGCAAAGGCTCGATCATGCGCCTGGGCAAGAACGACAAGGTCGCGGAAGTCGAGGTCGTCTCCACCGGCTCGCTGGGCCTCGACATCGCTCTCGGCGTCGGCGGCCTGCCCCGTGGCCGCGTCATCGAGATCTACGGCCCGGAATCCTCGGGCAAGACCACCCTCGCCCTGCACACCATTGCCGAGGCCCAGAAGAAGGGTGGCGTCTGCGCCTTCGTCGACGCCGAGCATGCCCTCGACCCGGTCTACGCGCGCAAGCTCGGGGTGCAGCTCGACGACCTCCTGATCTCGCAGCCCGATACCGGCGAGCAGGCTCTGGAGATCACCGACACCCTGGTGCGCTCGGGTGCGATCGACGTGCTGGTGGTCGATTCGGTGGCGGCCCTGACGCCGCGGGCCGAGATCGAGGGCGAGATGGGTGATTCGCAGCCAGGCCTCCAGGCTCGCCTGATGAGCCAAGCCCTGCGCAAGCTCACCGGGTCGATCTCGCGCTCCAAGTGCATGGTCATCTTCATCAACCAGATCCGCATGAAGATCGGCGTGATGTACGGCAGCCCCGAGACCACCACCGGCGGCAATGCGCTGAAGTTCTACGCTTCGGTGCGCCTCGACATCCGCCGCATCTCGACCTTGAAGGATCGTGACGAGGCCATCGGCAACCAGGTTCGCGTGAAGGTCGTCAAGAACAAGGTCGCTCCGCCCTTCAAGCAAGTCGAGTTCGACATCATGTTCGGCGAAGGCGTCTCGAAGGTCGGCGAGCTCATCGATCTCGGGGTGAAGGCCGGGATCGTCGAGAAGTCCGGCGCCTGGTTCTCTTATGCCAGCCAGCGCCTCGGCCAGGGCCGCGAGAACTCGAAGGGCTTCCTACGCGACAACCCGGAGATCGCTGGCAAGATCGAAGCCTCGATCCGCCAGAATTCCGGCCTCGTCGCCGAAAAGATCCTCGAGAACGCCAAGCCGACCGAGGACGAGCTCGACGAGGGCGAAGCCTGAGGAAGGCGTTCTCCGCCGAGCAGCGGAGAAGTGGTCGATTGGAACCGACGAAGGCCGCCGGGGCGCACCCGACGGCCTTCGTCGTTTCGGGCGTCCATCGTCTCAGTCGAATGGACCTGCCGTCTATCCCGGCGGGAGGACATCGATTTGGATCCCCGCATAGTAGGCGGCCAGATCGGCGATCTCCGTGTCGCTCAGGGGCTTTGCCACGACGTTCATGATCTCGTTGCGGCGAATGCCGTCCCGATATTCCGTCAGTGCCTTGACCAGGTAGGGCTCGACCTGACCCGAAAGGTTCGGGGCTTCGGGCAGCTTCGAGACTCCGTCGAGGCCGTGGCAGGTCTGGCAGGCAATGGCCGCCTTGCGTCCAGCCTTGGCGTCGCCCGCCTGTGCAGCCGCCGGGATCGTGGCGGATGCGAGAAGGCAGAGCAGCGTCGTGATGTGACGTGCGCGGATCACTCTCATTTGCCCTCGTACGAGATGCGATAGATCGCGCCAGCCGTGTCGTCGGCCACCAGGAGCGAACCGTCGAGGAGCACCGCGACGTCGGTCGGGCGGCCGAGATACTCACCGTCCTGCGTCAGCCAGCCCTCGGCGAACGGCTTCGGTGCGCCGGCCTTGCCATCCTTGTCGACGGGTACGAACATGATCCGCGCGCCCAGCGGCTGGGTCCGGTTCCAGGAACCGTGCTCGGCGGTGAAGATGCCGCCCTTGTAGGAATCCGGGAACATGCGCCCGTTGTAGAAGGTCATGCCGAGATCGGCCGCGTGCGGCGGCAATTCGGCCTGTGGGAAGACCACGTCCTTCGGCGGCGTCTCGTCCTTGTACTCGACGGTACGGACATGGCCGCCGCCGAACCACGGAAAGCCGAAGTTTTCGCCGGCCTTCGCGATGCGGTTCAGCTCCCCCGGCGGGATGTCGTCGCCCATGCCATCGACTTGGTTGTCCGTGAACCACAGCGCCTTGTCGGCAGGGTTGAAGTCCATGCCCACCGAGTTGCGGATGCCGGTCACGTAGACCTCGCGATTCCTGCCGTCGCCATCCATGCGGACGATGCCGCCGATGCCGGTCTTGGCGTAGAGGTCGCGCTTGGCCGCGGGAGGCACGTTGTAGGGCTGCCCGAGGGAGATGTAGGTCTTGCCGTCGGGACCGACCCGGCACATCCGCGCCGTGTGGTTGTAGCTCTCTTCGGCGGCCGGGATCAGGTCGCCCTGCTTCACCAGCACGCCCGCGGCGACGTCGGGGCTCTCGTAGAAGAACTCGGCTGCCGGGAAGGACAGGACCCGGTTCTGCTCGACGATGGTGAGGACGCCGTCCCTCGAGAAGCAGACGCCGTTGGGGATCTTGAAGTCGATGCCGGGCGCGAAGGCCCGGACCTCGTCGGCGACGCGGTCCTTGTCGCGGTCGGTGACCGTGTAGACCTTCGACTTGCGGGTTCCGACGAACAGCACGCCGGCATTGGGCCCGACCGCGATCGAGCGGGCGTCCGGCACAACGGCGTAGAGATCGATCTTGAAGCCTTCGGGCAGCGTGATCTTGGAAAGCGTCTTGCGCAGGGCGTCGGCGCGGCGGCCGGTCTGAGGGATCTCCGGCGCCTCGGCGGTGCCGGTGCTCTGCATCCCCGTGAGCTTCTCGAGGGCGTCGGCCTTTGCTTTGGTCTCGGCGGGGGCCGCGCCCTGCGCGAGGGCGCTGGCTGTGAACGCCAGCGCGGCACAACCGGCCAGCAGCGTTACGGTGAGGACCGATCGCATGGATGTCTCCCGGAATCCGCCCGCATGATCGGGGCGGTTGAGCCCCGACGATATGCGCCTGCCGAACGCGCCGACAAGGGGAGGAGCGCGGTCGTCGCCCCGCCGGGGCCTCAGGGCGTGTAGGGCAAAAGCTTGATGAACAGGCCCCACAGCACGAACAGGATGCCGGCGATCGAGACCAGCCAGACCAGGGAACGCACCTTCGGAATGCCGAAGCCGTAGACGGGCAGGTAGACCAGCCTGGCGAAGAAGTAGAGGTAGGCGCCGAGGACCACCGCCGTATTGTGCCGGCCTGTCGCCACGCAGGCCAGGACGAGGGCGGCGAAGATCGGGAAGGTCTCGAAGAAATTCTTCGACGCCTTCTCCAGCCGGCTCGCAGCGCCCGTCACCTCGGGCGTCGGGCCCTCGCGGTTGCCGGATGCCCACCCGAAGCCGCCTCGCTGCTGCACGCCGCTCATGGAGGCGGCGATGACGTGGACGAGGCCGAGCAGGCAGGACCAAGCGAGGAGGCGTATTTCGACGGGCATGGCGGGGTGTCCGTATTGGAAAGAGAGACGCGTTCCTAGCTCGGCGGTGAGCAAAAGCGAAACGACCGTGACTTGCGCCGGAACGCTCCTTATGAGTGCGCCAGCGTGGGACACCTCAGAACTGGCGAGGCGCTCCGCACGCGGCATGCGTGCGCATCGGTCGAGCCCGGCGCGTCCGCATCCGGCGGCACCCTACGACAGAGTTGTGATGCGATGAGCGGCGTCAACGAGATCCGGTCGACCTTCCTCGACTACTTCGCAGCAGCGGGCCACGAAGTGGTGCCGTCCTCCTCGCTCGTGCCCCGCAACGACCCGACGCTGATGTTCACGAATGCGGGGATGGTGCAGTTCAAGAACGTCTTCACCGGCGTCGAGAAACGGTCCTACGACCGCGCGACCACGGCACAGAAGTGCGTCCGCGCCGGCGGCAAGCACAACGATCTCGACAATGTCGGCTACACCGCCCGGCATCACACTTTCTTCGAGATGCTCGGCAATTTTTCCTTCGGCGATTATTTCAAGCCGCGGGCGATCGAGTTGGCCTGGAACCTGATCACCAAGGAATTCGGCCTCTCGAAGGACCGGCTCCTGGTGACCGTCTATGCCGACGACGACGAGGCCGCCGAACTCTGGCGCAAGATCGCAGGCTTCTCGGACGACCGTATCATCCGCATCGGCACGTCCGACAATTTCTGGCAGATGGGCGATACCGGCCCCTGCGGACCGTGCTCCGAGATCTTCATCGACCAGGGTCCGACGCTCCAGGGCGGCCCGCCCGGCTCGCCGGATGAGGATGGCGACCGCTTCCTCGAATTCTGGAACCTCGTGTTCATGCAGTACGAGCAGGTGGAGCCGGGTAACCGCCTCGCCCTGCCGCGGCCATCCATCGACACCGGCATGGGTCTGGAGCGCATGGCCGCGATCCTCCAGGGGGTGAAGAGCAACTACGACACCGACCTGTTCCGGGCGCTCATCGACGCCGTGAGCCACGCCGTGGGTCGCCCGCCGGAGCCCGGCAACGTCGCATCCTACCGGGTGATCGCCGACCACCTGCGCGCCGCATCCTTCCTCGTGGCCGACGGCGTGCTGCCCGGCAACGAAGGCCGCGGCTACGTCCTGCGCCGCATCATGCGCCGCGCCATGCGCCACGCCGAACTGCTCGGCTCGCGCGAGCCGATGATGTACCGCCTCGTCCCGACGCTCCTGCGCGAGATGGGTCAGGCCTATCCGGAACTCACCCGCGCGGAAGGCCTGATCGGCGAGACCCTGCGCCTGGAGGAAACCCGCTTCCGCCGCACGCTGGAGCGCGGTCTCGCGATTCTCGACGCCGAGAGCCGCGACCTGAGCACGGGCCAGAACCTTTCTGGCGAGACGGCCTTCACCCTCTACGACACCTACGGCTTTCCCCTCGACCTGACCCAGGATGCCCTGAAGGCGCGCGGCATCGGCGTCGACACGGAGGCCTTCGGCCAAGCCATGGAGCGCCAGCGCAAGGCGGCCCGCGCCGCCTGGACCGGATCCGGCGAAGCCGCCACCGAGACGGTGTGGTACGGCCTGAAGGAGCGCGTCGGCGCCACCGAATTCCTCGGCTACGAGACCGAGAGCGCCGAGGGCATCGTCACCGCCCTGCTGCGCGACGGCGCCGAGACGGAAAGCCTCAAAGCGGGCGAAACCGGCCTCGTCCTCGTCAACCAGACCCCGTTCTACGGCGAATCCGGCGGTCAGGTCGGCGATACGGGCACGCTCGCGGCCGCCGGCCTGAAAGCGCGCGTCACCGCCACCGAGAAAAAGCTTGGGGACCTCTTCGCCCACCACGTCACGGTGGAGGAGGGCACCCTGTCCCGGGATCAAGCGGTGGAGCTCGCCGTCGACCATGCCCGGCGCTCGGCCATCCGCGCCAATCACTCCGCGACCCACCTGCTGCACGAGGCGTTGCGCCAAGTCCTGGGCGACCACGTCGCCCAGAAGGGTTCGCTGGTCTCCCCCGATCGCCTGCGCTTCGATTTCAGCCACCCGAAGCCCCTGGACGAGGCCGAGATCCGCGCCGTCGAGGACATCGCCAACGCAGTGCTCCTGCAGAACACGCCGGTCGTCACCAAGCTGATGGCGCAGGACGAGGCCGTCGCCTCCGGCGCCCGCGCGCTCTTCGGCGAGAAGTATGGCGACGAGGTCCGCGTCGTTTCCATGGGCGCACCCGTGGCCGGCGAGTCCGGGCGCACCAAGGCGTTCTCGGTGGAACTCTGCGGCGGCACCCATGCCGGCCGCACCGGCGAGATCGGGCAGGTCTCTGTGGTGGCCGAGAGCGCCGTCGGCGCCGGGGTTCGCCGAATCGAGGCCCTGACGGCGGATGCCGCACGCCGACACCGGGCGGAGGAGAGCCGCACGCTGGCGCAGATCGCCGGGTTGCTGAAGGCCTCCACGTCCGACGTGCCGGACCGCCTTGCGTCCCTGATCGAGGATCGCCGCCGTCTCGAGCGGGACCTCACCGACGCGCGCAAGAAGATCGCCATGGGCGGCGCCGGCTCCGGCGCGGATGACGGCATCGCCGAGATCGCGGGCGTGAAGGTCATGGCGCGGGTGGTCGAGGGCGTCGAGATGCGCGACCTCAAGAGCCTCGCCGACGAGGGGAAGACCCGTCTCGGCTCCGGCATCGTCGCCATCGTGGGCGTCGCCTCGGACGGCAAGGCCGGTCTCGTCGTCGGCGTGACCCCCGATCTCACCGAGCGCTACGACGCCGTCGCACTGGTCCGGGCCGGCGCGGGGCATCTCGGCGGCAAGGGCGGCGGCGGACGCCGCGACATGGCGCAGGCCGGCGGCCCGGAGGGCGCTGGCGCCCAGGCGGCCATCGACGCGATCCGCGCCGTGCTCGCGGCCTGAATCTGGCAGGCCCGCCCCTACGCGCAATCCGGAGGGGCGGGCGGGCGCTCAGTTCACGCGCTTCCAGCTCTGAGTCTTGCAGAAGACGCTCATCACGCAGCCTGAGACCTCGACGGTGTCGGGGCCTTTAATGGTCATGGCGCCCGCGTAGGTCTTGCCGTCGTTCGGATTGTACAGCGTGCCCTCGTAGCCCTTCGCGCCAGCGGTGCGTGTGTTCATGATCTGCACGCCGACCAGGCTACGGGAGCGCAGGGCGGGATCCGGATTGTTGGCGTCGAGCCCCGGACCGGCGACGCTCACCACAGTTCCGCAATAGCCGTCGCCGCAACGGCTGATCCGCACCTTCGATGCACCGGTCTCGGTCAGCCACAGGCCTGAGGCGTCCTTCCCCTGCTGGGCCGTCGCCGCCGCCCCCAGAAGGAGCGTGAGCGCCCCCGCGCATCCGACACTCCGCAGCACCCGTCTCGTGATCACCATGTCCGAATTCCTCGCCCTGAGCCCCCTCAGGGCGAGGGCATAGCGCGAGGCCCCGGCACTGGCCAGATCTCATACGGCAGGGCCGCGGCCCCGTTTCAGGCGGAAGCGAGGACGGCCCCGGTATAGACCTCGCCGACCTCGCACAGGGGCAGGCCGTCTTTCCGCAGCAGCAGAGCTTCGATCGCGAAGAGCGGTTCGTCGCGGCTGGCCTTGTCCGGGAGATCGGCAGCGGGCAGGAGGCGCAGGGACAGGGTTCGGCGCGAGGGCGACAGCGCCTGCACGACGCGCCCGAAGGGCACCTCGCTGGTCTCCAGGAGCCTATTCATCGCGGGTGTGAGGCGCGACGGGACGTACCAGTTCTCGGCCTCCGACAGCACGTGGGGTCCGCAGGTCAGGCGAACCCGGCGATAGCGCACGAGCGCTTCGGGGGGCACCGCGAGGCGCTCCCGCTGAATTGGGCTTGCGGGGCGCTCGGACGCTGGAACCGCAAGGGCGACGAGACCCGAGTCCTGCATGAGACCGCGTGTGAGGCACCATTGCTCAAGGACCGCCGTGGCGCTCGGGCCGGTGAGCAGGCGATCACAGAGGTCGGTCAGGAGGGTCGTCGCAGCTGGGAGCGTGACAGGGTCGCCGGAGAGGGACGTCGCCGTGAACCGCGAAACCATGAACACCGAGCCACGTCCAATACATCTGCATCGCGTGCCGTCGTGGCCGCCGCGGGTGCCCATACCGCACCGCCATACGCAGCACGTGCGGAAAGGTCTACATTGATGTCGGGACGTCTGAGATAAGTTTTGGTGGAGCCTAACGGGATCGAACCGATGACCTCTTCCATGCCATGGAAGCGCTCTCCCAGCTGAGCTAAGGCCCCACTCTCAACACCTTGGCGTCTGGAACACTCAGGGTGGTCGTTCGCACCGGAGAGGCCTCGAGCCGCACCGGCGATGGCGGTGACATACTGGGATCGAGCCGCCGCCTCAACCCCTATTTCGCGCGCGCGCCGTTTTCCTCGGGATCGCGATCGCGCCGCGATGGAAGCCGGCGGAACCCGAAGAACCACATGACGCGGGCGCATCGAGCAGTTCGAAACGGGATGGGATATCGAAAAATCAAAGTGAGATTGGTGGAGCCTAACGGGATCGAACCGATGACCTCTTCCATGCCATGGAAGCGCTCTCCCAGCTGAGCTAAGGCCCCACTCTCAACACCCCGGCTTCTGGAAGTCCCGGGGTGGTCTTCGTCGGCGGGCGCTTCGCCCGCCGTCGATAGCGGTCATGTACTGGGGCTTGTCCGCCGCCTCAACCCCCTTTGTGCCCCGCCGGCAAACTTTTTTCCCGGCGGGCTTGAGAGGAGATGACGATCAACTCTCCTCGTCGTTCTCGATATCGCCGTCGATGAGGTCGGCCACGTCATCGTCGCCGGTGTCCTCCTCTTCGAGGAAGGTGTCGTCGGCATCGTCGTTGCTGTCGCCGTCGACGTCCTCGGTCGTCGTATCGGCGTCATCCTCGGCCGCTTCGACCTCATCGAGCGACACGATCTCCGGACCGCCCTTCTCGGCGTCCGTATCTTCCTCGTCGGCCGGGACCGCGGCCGCGCGTGCCGCCAGGGCTGGAGCGGCGCGGCCGGAGGCCGCGGCGACCTGATAGATCGTTCCGCATTTCGGACAGGTCGGCGGGTCGTTGTCGAGGTCGTAGAACTTGGCGCCGCAGCTCATGCATTGACGCTTCAAGCCGAGTTCCGGTCTGGCCACGGGCGAACCTCTAATACGTGCGATCTTTTGGGAGAGGCGCCCCGTTAGTCGCGTGGGACGCTCCTGTCAAATTCTCCTGCGAATCGTGGGCGTTCACGCCCAGGATCGCCGTTCCACGGGGGTTTTCGGACGCGGGACACCCAGGAGGCGCACCCACCGGATGACGGCGACGGCGACCCATGTTAACCGGCCCCATGCATTAACCGGCCCCCTGATCGACGCGCCTGCCGGCCAGCCCGCAGGCGCTCCGACGCCCAGCCGAAAAGTCGACGCCCGTGTCTCATGATTCTCCGCCGCAACCCCTGACAGCTTATGCGGGCCTGCCCTTGCAGGGCAGCCTGCGACCTCCAGGGGACAAATCCATCTCGCATCGCGCGATGATCCTCGGGCTGCTCAGCATCGGCGAGACCAATATCGAGGGACTTCTCGAAGGTGACGACGTCCTGCGCACCGCTGCCGCCGCCCAGGCCCTCGGCGCCGACGTGGAGCGGGTCGGCGAAGGGCGTTGGCGTCTCCGCGGCGTCGGGATCGGCGGCCTCAGCGACCCCGAGGATGTGCTCGACTTCGGGAATGCCGGAACGGGCTCGCGCCTGATGATGGGCGTCGTCGGTGGCCAGCCCGTCACCGCGACCTTCGACGGCGACGCCTCCCTGCGAAAGCGGCCGATGCGTCGAATCCTCGATCCGCTGGTACGGATGGGCACCGAGGTGGTGAGCGAGGAGGAGGGCGGCCGGGTGCCCCTGACGCTGCGCGGCCCGCGCGAGGCGATCCCGATCACCTACGAGACGCCGGTGGCCTCGGCCCAGATCAAGTCGGCGGTGCTGCTGGCCGCGCTGAACGCGCCCGGGACCACGACCGTGATCGAGGCGGCGGCCACCCGCGACCATACCGAGCGGATGCTGCGCCTGTTCGGTGCCGAAGTGACGGTGACGCCCCACGGGCCCGACGGGCACGGTCGTGCGATCACGCTCACGGGCCAGCCCACCCTGCGCGGCATCAAGGTCGTCGTGCCCGCCGACCCATCCTCTGCGGCCTTCCCCCTGGTGGCGGCACTGCTCGTCCCGGGTTCCGAGGTGACGCTGGAAGGCGTCATGATGAACCCTCTGCGGATTGGGCTGATCACCACCCTGATCGAGATGGGCGCCGACATCGAGCGCCTGCGCGAGCGGGAGGAGGGCGGCGAGACGGTCGCGGACCTGCGCGTGCGGGCGAGCCGCCTGCGCGGCGTCGAAGTGCCTCCGGAGCGCGCGCCTTCGATGATCGACGAGTACCCGGTGCTCGCCGTTGCCGCCGCCTTCGCCGAGGGCACCACCACGATGCGCGGCCTGCACGAACTTCGCGTGAAGGAATCCGACCGTCTCGCGGCGGTGGCGGACGGCCTGAGTTCCAACGGGGTCGCCCACGTCGTCGACGGCGACGATCTCATCGTCCACGGCACCGGCGAGCCGGCGCGGGGTGGCGGCACGGTCGCGACCCATCTCGACCATCGCATCGCCATGGCCTTCCTGGTGATGGGTCTCGCTACCCGCGCCCCGGTCACCGTGGACGACGGCGCGATGATCGCCACCAGTTTCCCGAGCTTCCTGCCGACGATGCAGGGCCTCGGCGGCCGGATCGAGGGGTGATCGCGATGCCGATGGTGATCGCGATCGACGGCCCCGCCGCCTCGGGCAAGGGCACCCTGGCCAAGCGGCTGGCGACCCATTACGGCCTGCCGCACCTCGATACCGGCTTGCTGTATCGTGCCGTCGCCCTGACGGTCATCGACGCGGGCCGCAACCTCGACGATCATCAGGCGGCCGCGCGGGCGGCTTCCAGCCTGATCGCCGACCGGCTCGCCGACCCGCGCCTGCGTGAGCGGGCCATGGGCGAGGCGGCCTCACGCATCTCGGCGGTGCCGGCCGTACGGGCGGCCCTCCTCGCCTGGCAGCAGCGCTTCGCCGGCAATGCCACCGGCGCGGTACTGGACGGGCGGGATATCGGAACCGTCGTCTGTCCGAATGCGCAGGTGAAGCTGTTCATCACGGCCGCTCCCGAGGAGCGGGCACGCCGGCGCCATCTCGAATTGCTGCGTCGAGGTGAATCAGCAAGCCTCGGGGCCATCCTGGCCGACATCGTCGCGCGCGACGCACGAGACGCGCAGCGCTCCACGGCGCCGCTGAAGGCGGCGGCGGACGCTGTCATCCTCGACACCACCGATCTCGATGCCGACGAGGCCTTCGCGGCCGCGCGCGAGGTCGTTGACCGCGCCCGGCCACACTGAGCGGCCCGGTCCCCGCCGTTCCGCTCACGAGGAAAGGACGCCTCGCCGGAACCGGGCCGGCGAGGCGGCAAAGGATCAGGCGCGCTGATCGATCGGCGTGTACTCGCGCTTGTCGGGGCCGATGTAGAGCTGGCGCGGGCGGCCGATCTTCTGCGAGGGATCCTCGATCATCTCGGCCCACTGGGCGATCCAGCCCGTGGTGCGCGCGAGCGCGAACAGCACCGTGAACATCGAGGTCGGGAAGCCCATCGCCTTCAGGGTGATGCCCGAGTAGAAATCGATGTTCGGGTAGAGCTTCTTCTCGATGAAGTAGTCGTCCTTGAGCGCGATCTGCTCGAGCTGCACCGCGACCTCGAGCAGCGGATCGTCCTTGATGCCGAGCTGACCGAGCACCTCGTGAGTGGTCTTCTGCATGATGCGCGCGCGCGGATCATAGTTCTTGTAGACGCGATGGCCGAAGCCCATCAGGCGGAACGGGTCGTTCTTGTCCTTGGCCTTCGCCACGTACTTGGCGACGTTCTCCGGATGACCGATCTCCTCAAGCATCTTGAGGGCCGCCTCGTTGGCGCCGCCATGGGCGGGCCCCCACAGGCAAGCGATGCCGGCCGCGATACAGGCGAAGGGGTTGGCGCCCGAGGAGCCGGCGAGACGGACCGTCGAGGTCGAGGCGTTCTGCTCGTGATCGGCATGCAGGATGAAGATCCGGTCCAGCGCGCGGGCGAAGATCGGATTGACCTTGAACTCCTCGCAAGGCACCGCGAAGCACATCCGCAGGAAATTCGAGGTGTAGTCAAGGTCGTTCTTGGGATAAACGAACGGTTGGCCAATCGAGTACTTGTAGGCCATCGCAGCCAGGGTCGGCATCTTGGCGATCATCCGCATCGAGGCGACCATGCGCTGCTGGTCGTCCGAGATATCGGTCGAATCGTGATAGAAGGCCGAGAGCGCACCGACGCAGGCGACCATGATCGCCATCGGGTGCGCGTCGCGGCGGAACCCTTGGAAGAAGCGGTTCATCTGGTCATGCACCATGGTGTGGCGCGTGATCCGATAGTCGAAATCCGCCTTCTGGGCCGGGGTCGGCAATTCGCCGAACAGCATCAGGTAGCAGGTCTCGAGGAAGTCGCCTTGCTCGGCGATCTGCTCGATGGGGTACCCGCGGTAGAGAAGGACGCCCGCATCGCCGTCGATGTAGGTGATCTTCGACTCGCAGGAGGCGGTGGAGGTGAAGCCGGGGTCGAAGGTGAACTTGCCCGTCTTCGCGTAGAGCTTCCCGATGTCGATGACATCCGGACCGATGGTGCCGGTCTTGATCGGAAGCTCAACGTGGTCGTCGCCCACGGTGATCGTGCTGGAGGCGCTCATGGAGACCTGGACCCTTTCGTGGCAGCGGGGCGGCGGCGGCCCGCGTGGCGATGCAATCGACCACCCGGGTCCGGGGTGCAAACGCAGCGCATGCTGCACTTGCTCACACGAGCATGGGGGTAGCGGATCGGCGGACTGCCATCAACCGACGGCCCGTCTCACCTCGGTGTCGAAGCGAAATCCAGGCCGATTTGTCATTCGTCCGCACAAAACGCCGAACCGAATCGGCACTTATGTGCGCTGCGGTCTCAGCAGGTCTGGTCGCGCAGGCGGCCGAGGCATTCCTCGCGGCCGAGAACGGCCATCACGTCGAAGACCGGCGGTGAGGTCGCGCGCCCGGTGAGCGCAGCCCGCAGGGGCTGCGCGATCTGGCCGAGCTTGAGCCCGCTGGTCTCGGCGAAAAGCCGGACCGCGCCTTCGGTGGCGGCGGCGTTCCAATCGGGCAGCACTTCGAGAGCAGGCAGGAGCGTGGCGAGACGATCCCGAGCCTCGTCGCCGAGAAGCCCCTTCGCCTTCTCGTCGGGCACGAGGGGGCGGGCGGCGGTGAGGTAGTAGGCGCTGTCGAGAAGTTCGACGAGGGTCTTGGCGCGCTCCTTCAGGCCCGGCATCGCGGCGGTCAGCGTCGCGCGCAGGGACGGGCTCATGGGCACCGCGATGCCCCGTGCCGGACCGAGGACCGGCAGCACGTGGTCGATCGCCGCCACGAGGTCCGCATCGGCGGCGCCCCGGATGTAGAGTCCGTTGAGGTTCTCCAATTTGGCGAAGTCGAAGCGCGCCGGCGAACGGCCGATCGCCTTGAGGTCGAAGGCGGCGATCATCTCTTCGGTGGAGAACACTTCCTGGTCGCCATGGCTCCAGCCGAGGCGGACGAGGTAGTTGCGCAGGGCGTTCGGCAGGTAGCCGAGGTCCCGATAAGCGTCGACGCCCAGGGCGCCGTGGCGCTTCGAGAGCTTGGCGCCGTCGGCTCCGTGGATCAGTGGGATATGCGCCATGGCGGGCGCCTCCCACCCGAGGGCGTCGTAGATCTGGCGTTGGCGCGCGGCATTCGTGAGATGGTCGTCGCCCCGGATGACCTGAGTGACGCCCATGTCGTGGTCGTCCACCACGACGGCGAGCATGTAGGTCGGGTTGCCGTCGGAGCGCAGCAGGACGAGGTCGTCGAGATCCTTGTTCTGCCAGACCACGCGTCCCTGCACACCGTCCTCGACCACCGTCTCGCCGTCGGTGGGCGCGCGCAGCCGAATCACCGGCTTGACGCCTGCGGGCGCATCGGACGGATCGCGGTCGCGCCAGCGGCCGTCATAGCGCAGGGGCCGTCCCTCGGCCCGGGCCGACTCGCGCATCGCCGTCAGTTCCTCGGGCGTAGCGTAGCAGCGATAGGCATTGCCGGAGGCCAGCAGAGTCTCGGCGGCCTCTCGGTGACGAGCGGCACGGGCGTACTGGTAGATGACGTCCCCATCCCAATCGAGGCCGAGCCAGCGCATGCCGTCGAGGATCGCGTCGATGGCCCCTTGCGTCGAACGTTCCCGGTCGGTGTCTTCGATGCGCAGCAGCATGCGGCCGCCGAAGCGGCGGGCATAGAGCCAGTTGAACAGGGCCGTGCGAGCACCGCCGATATGGAGGTAGCCCGTAGGCGAGGGCGCGAAACGCGTGACGACGGCTGACGACATCAATCTGGACTTGAATGGCTCGTGAAACGGGCGGGAAGCGGATCGACCGGCCCGGAAACGCGCGTGTAGCATGCGCGAGGGCAAGCGTTAAGAAATCGTCCAGTTCCTCGGGTCGTGTGGTTCCGAGGACCGCCGAGTTCATCGCTGCCTCCTGAACGGGGACACGAGCCAGAGGTTCACGCGATGGCGGAGGCACGTGCGACGGCTGCGATGGGGAGCATCACGCGCTACCTCGCCGCGCGTCGCCCCGGTGCCGGCCTCATCGTTGCCTGGCTTCGCGCAGGGTGGAACCGCGAGATCGAGCAGCGCCGCCTCTTTGCGTGGATCGCCGTCGCGTTCGGCTGCGGCATACTGGCGTTCTTCCTCGGTACGCAAGGGACACCATCGCTCCTGGCGCCGCTCGCGGCCGCGGGCCTGTTGGCCGGTACGACGCCGTTCCTCGCGAGCCGTCCTATCGGGCTCGCCCTTGTCATCGCGGCCATCGCGGCGTTCCTCGGCTTCGCGGCGGCAACAGCGCGGGTGCAGCGCGTCAGCGGTCCGATCCTGGCCCGCACCACGATCGCACCCCTGCTCGGAACCATCGAGGGGTTGGACGAGCGGGAGGAGGGCGCACGCCTGATCATCCGCGTCGAACGCTTGGGCACCCTCGACCCCGAGGTCCGGCCAGCCCGGGTACGCGTCTCCTACCGCAAGGCGAACACCTTGAAACCGGGCGACCGCATCGCCGCGACCGCGCGCCTGCTCCCGCCCCCGGAAGCCGCTCGGCCCGGTGGCTACGACTTCGCCCGGGATGCCTTCTTCCGCGAAATCGGTGCGGTCGGCTCCCTCGTCGGCAAGGTCGAGGTACGGCCCGGACCCAAGACCGCGGACTGGCAGTTCCGTCTTGCCGCCGCCGTCGACGCGGCGCGGAACGCCCTGACGCGCCGGATCACGGACGCCAATGGCGGCCAGGCCGGAGCCGTGGCAGCCGCTCTCGTCACGGGTAAGCGCGGGCTGATCAGCGCCGAGACCAACGACATTCTGCGCGCCGCCGGCATCTACCACGTCGTCTCGATCTCGGGACTGCACATGGTCCTGGCGGCCGGCGTGGTGTTCTGGCTCGTACGCGCGCTGCTGGCCATGCTGCCGTTCGCAGCGCTGCATTGGCCGATCAAGAAGCTCGCGGCGATCGTCGCCATGGTGGGTGTGACGGCCTACTGCGTCTTCTCCGGCTGGGACATCGCGGCCGAGAGGTCGCTGATCATGACCCTGGTGATGCTCGGTGCGATCCTGGTCGACCGGCCGGCCCTCAGCATGCGGAACCTGGCGATCGCCGCCCTGATCGCCCTGGCGCGCGAGCCGGACGGGCTCCTCGGGCCGAGCTTCCAGATGTCGTTCGGTGCGGTCGCCGGCCTGATCGCCTGCGCACCGCTGATCGGCGGCCGCGCGCTGCGACGCGAAGGTATCGGCCTGCTGCCCCGAACCTTCGCCCTGGTGACCACGGCGATTGTCGGCACCTTGGCAACGACTCTCGTCGCCCAGATCGCCACCGCGCCCTTCGCGACGTATCATTTCCAGACGATCCAACCCTTCGGGCTCGTGGGTAACGCGCTCACGCTGCCGCTGGTCTCGCTGGCCGTGATGCCGTCGGCCGTCCTCGGCATCCTCGCCTATCCCTTTGCCCTGGATCAGCCGGTCTGGTGGGCGATGGGCCTCGCCGTGCGAGGAATGCTGACGATCTCCACTTGGATCGCAGCCTTCGGGAACGCGGTCGTGGTGATCCCGGCATTCGGCGCGGGCGCTCTCTGTCTCATGGCATCCGCGTTGATCTTATTGACCCTCCCGGCCTCGTCGTTGCGCTGGCTCGGCCTGCTTCCGGCGGCAATCGGCATTGCCTGTGCGGCCACCCCGGAACGCTCCGACATCTACATCGATCGCGAGGGGGCGGGTGCGGCGATCCGGGACCTCAGCGGGCGGCTCGCCACCTTGGGTAGGCCCCCGTCTTTCGTCCTCGGACAGTGGCTGAAGGCCGATGGCGACGGCCGCAGGGTGGAGGACGTCCCGGCTTTTCAAGGCGCGCGCTGCGACCGCCTCGGCTGCACCCTGATCACGCCCGATGGTCGTGCGCTTGCGCTGACCACCGACAAGCGCGCAATCGGGGAGGATTGCGCCAGGGCAGAGATCCTGATTTCTCGGCAATCCGCCCCGACGGGCTGCGCCGCGTCGATCATCGTCGACCGGAATTTCCTACAGTCGCACGGCGCGACGTCGGTTCGCCTCGCCCGCGATGGCCCGGCACTCGCGACGGCCAAGCGTCCCGGCGACCTCGTCCCCTGGCGCGCGAATTCGTCGAGAAAGCCGACGGAAGCGCTGCCGACGAAAGCGGGCCCGCCGATCCTTCCGACGCCGCGAGCGGCGCCGGACCCCACTGCCGATCCATCGGATCCGCCCGGTGACGAACCGGGCGGCGACAGCCTTCAGTAGCGACGCACCAGGCTGACGAGGCGTCCCTGGATCTGCACCCGGTCCGGGCCGAGCACACGCGTTTCGTAGGCTGGGTTCGCGGCTTCAAGAGCGATGGACGAGCCACGCCGACGCAGGCGCTTCAGGGTCGCCTCCTCATCGTCGATGAGCGCGACGATAATGTCTCCGGTATTGGCGGTGTCCTGCTTGCGGATGACCACGAGGTCACCGTCGAGAATCCCTGCCTCGATCATCGAATCACCCCGCACTTCCAGGGCGTAATGTTCGCCGCCGGCCAGGAAATCCGGCGACATCGTCACCGAGTGACTCTGCTCCTGGATGGCCGAGATCGGCGTGCCGGCCGCGATCCGGCCCATCACCGGGATGGTCACCGCCCGACCGCTTTCGTCGGTGGCCTGCGTTGTCGGCAGGCGGGACACCGAAGCACCCGCCGGCAAGCCCTTGCCCTTGCCGCCTTCGACCACGCTCGGCGTGAAGCGGCGCACCTCGGGAGCGGGACCGGCGCGCGACGCGCCCGCGTTGCCATTCAGGCTCTCCGGCATGCGGATCACCTCGATGGCGCGCGCCCGGTTCGGCAACCGGCGCAGGAAGCCACGCTCCTCGAGAGCTGTGATCAGGCGATGGATGCCCGATTTCGACTTTAAGTCGAGAGCGTCCTTCATCTCGTCGAACGACGGAGGAACGCCGCTCTCGCGCATCCGAAGCTGGATGAACTGGAGCAGGTCCAGCTGCTTACGCGTCAACATGCGGGACACTCTTCGTTAACGCCACGGAACGCGGCGGGTGGCACCAGAAACAAACCACGAACACATTAAACGTTCCGTAAGTGTTCTGCAAGGGTTCCTGTCGAGAGCCGCCGGGATGTTGGGAAGGGCCGACAGTGTGCTCCGGGCAGCACGCAGCCCGGACGATACCTGCCCCGCATGCGGCCAGGACCGGGCCAGATCGGAAGCGGCCGGTCTGGGATGACGGTGCGCTGGGCGCTACGACGTCCGGGTCCGGCCGCCCCTGGGCTTCGCTCCGGAGGCTTCGCCACCCCCAGCGTTCGAAGCGCGGGGATCCCGCCAGAAAGTGTCGAACAGCCGTTGCATGGCGCGCGCGTTCTCCTGCTGTACTTCCAGGCCCGTCTGGAACATCTGCTGCATCACGTCGAAGGGGGCGTCCGCAGCGGCCTTGTCCGGCACATCGGCCCCTGTTCGCGACGGAGCGGTGAGCCGGGGTGGTGCCGGACGGGCTCGCACCTGGGGCGGCGAGGGCGCAGGACTCGCCGCGGTGGCGCCCGACTTCAGAAACGCCTCCATCATCTCCGACCAGGCGTTGGGTGGAAAGCCGAAGGGGTTCGTCTCGGCGCGCGGGGGTGGCGCGGGCGGAGGTGCCTGATTCATCATGACGTGGACGATCCCCGCCACCACCATACCGGCCATGACCGGCAGCATCTGCTTCAGGGCCGGCATCGCGACGCCGCTCACGGTCGCCGCCTGCTGCAGCACGGCCTGGCTGAGATGCGGCGAGCCGAAGAGCTGCTTGACCAGCATGTCCATCTGCGGCGTCGCGCTCGGTACCGTGGGCGGAGTCGGCCCCACGAGATTGAAAAGCTGGGCGAAGCCGGTGGGATCGTACGCGACGTTGCGCTGCAGGCCCATTGTCAGGGCCGGCATCAGAGCCTCCATCGCACGCAGGCTCTGGTCCGGCGACAGGCCGAACTGCCGTCCGAGTCCCTGCGCATTGGCGCCCGCCTGCGCCTGGAGAATGTCGAAAAGATTGAACATGGCGGCCTCGCGGACGAACAGCGGCTTTCCCGGCTATCGACCCGGGGCGCGCCCCGCGAATTCTGTCGCATCCGGGTAGCACTGACCAGCCCAGGCGCCTCATGACTGCCCGATTCCGCGCCGACGGGAGCCCGCATCAACCTGTTTCTTGACCCGGATCCGCCGATGCGCTTCTCCGCGCCCCTGCTCGAGGCGCGCCTTGTGCGCCGCTACAAGCGCTTCCTGGCCGACATGGAGCTGTCGGATGGTTCCCTGGTCACCGCCCATTGCCCCAATCCCGGAGCGATGCTGGGCCTTGCTGTTCCGGGTACGCGCGCCCTCCTGTCGGAGACACGCAGCCCGACGCGCAAACTCGCTTTCTCCTGGGAATTGGTGGAAGCGGACCTACCCGGCGGGAGGCAATGGGTGGGCATCAACACGATGCGGCCGAACGCCCTGGTGGCGGAGGCCTTCGCCGACGGCAGCCTGCCGGCGCTCGGCGGCTACGCCGTCCTGCGCCCGGAGGTCCGCTACGCGCAAGCCAGCCGGGTCGACTTCCTCGCCACGGGTGAGGGACTGCCGCCATACCACGTCGAGGTGAAGAACTGCCACCTGATGCGCAGGGCCGGCCTCGCGGAGTTCCCGGATTGTGTCGCCGCTCGCAGCGCCCGGCACATGGCGGACCTGGCTGCGGTCGTGGAGGCGGGGGGCCGCGCGATGGTCGTCATCGTGGTGCAGATGTGGGCCGACCGCTTCGACGTGGCCCGGGATCTCGACCCAGCCTTCGACCGGGCGTTCCAGGCCGCACGGTCCGCTGGCGTCGCCGTACACGCCCATCGCTGCCGCGTCGGCCCCGGCGGGATCACCATCGCCGCTGCGATCCCGGTTCTGTAGGACGCTGGTCTCGGCGGAAGCCGGTTTGGGCGGTGGGGGAACGGCGCGCCGTCAGGCCGCCCGTTCGAAGATCAGGTTGAGGCGCGTACGGGCGATCCGGCGATAGCCGTGCTGTTCCAGCAAGGCCGGCAGATCGATCTGCCACTGATCGGTGCCGTTCTCGACGATGAGCAGGCGTGGCCTCAGTGCGACCGGGGCCGCCCGCAGGAATGGCTCCAGGATCAGGTCCTCGGCCCCTTCGACGTCGAGCTTCATGGCGTCGATGCACTCGATCCCCTCGCCGCGGGCGAGTTCGAGCAGCGGCACGGCCGGCACCCGGATCTGTGCACCTTCGTTCGTCCCGACGATCTTCAAGCTTGATTCGCCGCGGTTGCGCGGATCGACGAACAGAGTGAGTTCGCCGGCCTTGTCGGCGACGGCACACGCCACCGCCTTCACGGTTCCGAACGGGTTTTGAGCGATGTTGTAGGTCAGCCGGTCGAACACGTCCGGCTGCGGCTCCACCGCGAGGATGCGTGCGCGCGGCCCCGCGAAGGCCGCCACGAACAGCGCATAGGCACCGATGTTCGCGCCGATATCGAGGAAGGTGCAGCCCGGCTGAAGCTTCGCGCGCAGGAGGTCGCGCTCCTCCGGATCGAAGAACTGCGGCGTGAAGAGCACCTTCTTCTCGCAATTGTTGTTATAGGGGTAGAGCCGCATGCGCGCGCCATAGCGCTCGACATCGAGAGGCGCACCCCGCAACAGGCTGATCGCCACCCGGCGCAGGAACAGGGCAAGGCGCCGGCCGGCCCAGCTGGCGTAGGAGATCCGCCCCGTCAGCTGGGCGATGCGGGCGACGAGGCCGGTGGGAGCGTAGGTGCCATAGGGCTGCGTGTCTTTCATCGTGCCTGCTGATGCCAGCGCGCGGGCCCGGCGGCAAGCGAAGCCAGCACGACCGAGCCGGCACCAGGACGATGCCCGAGGCCGGAAATCTCTCAGCGTGCGAATCGAGACCGGCGATAGGGTGCCCCACTGGTTCGCCTCGAGAACGGTTCGGCAAGCTGGGGCAAATTTCCGGGAGCGGCCTTCACATCCCAAAGCTGTTCCATTGTGGCAACACCACGACTGAAACCAGTATGGACGGCGCTAAATTGCCTTAAAATTAGGCGCATGCACAAAGGATAGCTTTGCCGTAGCGGGGAACCTTTGAGAACGTCGCCATAACGCAGATTTCTCCGCAGAGTTCCCCATGACCATGCACCGCTCGCTCCTCGCCCTCTCAGCCGTCCTGCTGTCATCGGTCTGTGCTTTTGCAGCCGACATCCCGGCGAAGGTGCTGGCCATTCCGGCTCCCCCGGCTTCCTGCAAGGCCGAAATCACCTTCCCGGCCTATGGCGGCTTCATCAAGCAGAACCCGAACCCGGCCTGCCTGACGCTCGGCGGGTTCGGCGACATCTATGTCGGCGGCGCGGTGAGCGGGTACTTCTACGATCAGAACAACGTGACGACCATCGCGCTTCCGGGCATCGCTGCCGATCGCTTCGCGCGCGCCGACTTCTCGAACCTGATGGGCTTCATCCAGAAGGCCGACGGTCCGTTCCAGTTCTACGCCGCCGTCGGCGCCTACTCGATCCCGGGCCTCGGCGCGCCGATCTTCAGCGCCATTGACCAGACCAACCTGCTGTTCTCGCCGGCTCCGATCGCCTTCGGCAAGTACGTGATCAACGACAACTGGTCGGTCCAGGGCGGCCGCATGCCGACCCTGATCGGCTCGGAACTGCCCTTCACCTTCCAGAACCTCAACATCTCGCGCGGCCTTCTCTTCGCGCAGGAAAACATCATCAACCACGGCGTGCAGGTGAACTACTCCGACGGTCCGTGGGCCGCCTCGTTCGCCGCGACCGACGGCTTCTTCTCCGGCGAGATCAACTGGGTCACGGGTGCGATCACCTACAAGATCGACTCCGCCAACACGATCGGCATCAACGGCGGTACCCATTTCAGCAAATACAACGGCTTCGACTTCTCCACGCCGGCCGGCAACCGCAACCTGTTCGCCACGCCCACGACGCTCCAGAACAGCAGCATCGTCAGCGCCAACTACACCTACGCCGACGGCCCCTGGATCGTGACGCCGTACATCCAGTACACCAACGTCGAGCGGAACGACGCGCTCTTCCTCACCGGCGCCGAGACCTTCGGCGCCGCTCTGCTCGCCGGTTACGCCTTCACGGACCAGTTCTCCCTGGCCGGGCGCCTCGAGTACATCACCCAGAGCGGCAGCCGGAACAACCCGTTTGGCCGGACTAACATCCTCTACGGCGCAGGCAGCTCGGCCTTCTCCTTCACGGTCACGCCGACCTTCACCTTCGACCGCTACTTCCTTCGCGGCGAGTTCTCGACCGTGCAGCTCTACGACATCACCGATTTCGGCGGCTTCGGCACCGGCTTCGGCCGCACCGGCCTGAAGACCTCGCAGGAGCGCTACATGATCGAGACCGGCATCACCTTCTGATCCCGGCATCCGGTCCGGTTCGAAGAAACGCGGCGGCAGGGAAACCTGTCGCCGCTTTCATTTTGGGATGAGCGTCACGGCGGGGCTTCCGTCGACGCGCCCGCGGGTCCAAGGAGGCAGGCGCCATGCCCCGACCGATAAGGCCCGAGCCCATGCAGAGCTTCGATTCCGACGGCGTCGCCATCGCCTATATCGACGTGCCGGCGGTGGGCGGATCGGGCGAGCCGATCCTGCTGATTCATGGCTTCGCCTCGAACCACGCGGTGAACTGGGTCAACACCCTCTGGGTTCGAACCCTGACCCAGGCCGGATACCGCACCATCGCGTTCGACAACCGGGGGCACGGCGAAAGCCAGAAGCTCTACGATCCGGAGGCCTATGGCGCCGACCTCATGGCCCAGGATGCGCGCCGCCTGCTCGACCATCTCGGAATCGAACGCGCCGACGTGATGGGCTACTCGATGGGTGCGCGCATCGCCGCTTTCCTCGCCCTCGACGCGCCGCAGCGCGCGCGCTCCCTGTTGCTCGGCGGCCTCGGTCTGCATCTCGTGGAAGGCAAGGGCCTGCCGGATGGGATCGCCGAAGCCCTGGAGGCGGAACCCGGCGCACGTGCGCCGAACCCGACGGCCGCCGCGTTCCGCACCTTCGCCGAGCAGACGAAAAGCGATCTGCGAGCGCTCGCCGCCTGCATGCGCGGCTCGCGTCAGGCGCTGTCGCGCGCCGAGGTCGCGGAGATCCTGATTCCCACCCTGATCACGACGGGCACCTTCGACACGGTCTCGGGCTCTGGACCTGCGCTGGCTGCCCTGTTCCCGAACGCCACCGCCCTCGAACTGCAGAACCGGGACCACAGTACGGCCGTGGGTGATCGCGGCCACAGGACGGGCGTGCTCGATTTTCTTTCCCGGCGCCCCTGATGGGACACCCCGCGCCTCAGCTCTTCAGGCGGTAGCCGGTCCGGAAGATCCAAGTCACGCCGGCCAAGCACAGAACGAGGAAGACCAGCGCCATGGCGAGGCTGATGCCGACGCCGACATCGGAGGTGCCGAAGAAGGACCAACGGAAGCCGCTGATGAGGTAGACTACGGGGTTGGCGAGGCTCACCGCCCGCCAGAAGGGCGGCAGCATCTCGATGGCGTAGAAGCTGCCGCCGAGAAAGGTCAGCGGCGTCACGATGAGAAGCGGCACCAGCTGCAGCTTCTCGAAGCCGTCGGCCCAGAGGCCGATGAGGAAACCGAACAGGCTGAAGGTCACCGCCGTGAGGAGCAGAAACAGCACCATCACGAACGGATGCTCGATGCGCAGGGGCACGAACAGGGCGGCAGTGGCCAGAATGATCAGCCCGATGAGGATCGACTTCGACGCTGCGGCACCGACATAGCCGAGAACGATCTCCAGGGGCGAAACGGGAGCCGACAGGATCTCGTAGATCGTCCCGGCGAAGCGCGGGAAGTAGATGCCGAACGAGGCGTTGGCGATGCTCTGCGTCAGCAACGAGAGCATCATCAGCCCGGGTACGATGAAGGCGCCGTACGCCACACCGTCCACCGAGGCGACGCGCGAGCCGATGGCGGCACCGAAGACCACGAAGTACAGCGAGGTGGCGATGACCGGGGCAACGATGCTCTGCAGCGCCGTGCGCCAGAAGCGCGCCATCTCAAAGCCGTAGATGGCGCGGACCGCGTACCAGTTCATGCGCGTTCCTTCACGAGGTCGACGAAGATCTCCTCCAGCGAGGACTGGCTGGTCTGGAGGTCGCGAAAACGGATGCCGGCGGCGGCGAGGTCGGCCAGCAGCGCGGTGATCCCGGTCCGCTCGCCCTTGGTGTCGTAGGTGTAGACGAGATCCTGGCCGTCCGGCGTCAGGGTCAGGTCGTGCCGCGCCAGTGCCGGGGGCAGGGCGGTGAGGGGCTCCTGCAGGTTCAGGGTCATCTGCTTCTTGCCGAGCTTGCGCATTAGCTCGGCCTTCTCCTCCACTAGGATGATCTCACCCTTGCGAATGACCCCGATGCGATCAGCCATCTCCTCGGCCTCGTCGATGTAGTGGGTGGTCAGGATGATGGTGACGCCCTTGTCGCGCAGCGACCGCACGAGTCGCCACATGTCCCGACGCAACTCCACGTCGACGCCGGCGGTGGGCTCGTCGAGGAACAGGATTCGCGGCTCATGGCTCAGCGCCTTGGCGATGAGCACCCGGCGCTTCATGCCGCCCGACAGGGTCATGATTCGCGCATCGCGCTTCTCCCACAGGGAGAGGTCGCGCAGCACGCGCTCGATATGCGCAGGGTCCGGCCGCAGGCCGTAGAGGCCGCGGCTGAAGCTCGTCGTTGCCCAAACCGTCTCGAAGGCGTCGGTGGTGAGCTCCTGCGGCACGAGACCAATGAGGCGGCGGGCCTGCCGGTAGTCCCGGGCGATGTCGTGCCCGCCCGCCACGATGCGCCCCGCACTCGCGGTGACGATCCCGCAGAGGATGCTGATCAGGGTCGTCTTGCCGGCCCCGTTCGGGCCGAGCAGGGCGAAGATCTCCCCCTCGGCGATATCGAGATTGATGCCGTCGAGGGCCTTGAGGCCCGAGGCGTAGACCTTGGACAGGTTCTGGATGGAGATGATCGGCTGCATCGGGGCTCCGCTGAGGCGTGACGCCGGCACGATCGGGGCGGCCTTCTAGCACGCTGCCGCCCGACGGCTGACCCGGAAAACGCGAAAGCCGCCTCGCGGCGGCTTTCGCTGATGTCGCAGATGCGCGTGTCAGGCCTGCAGGCGGGTCCGCACTTCACCGAGGCTCTGACGGACGAGGTCCTGGGCCGCGTCGCCCTGCATGCGCTCGCGCAGGATCACCTCGGAGACCTTCACCGCAGCATCGGCGGCGGCGGCGCGAACCTGGGCGGTCGCCTGAACCTCGGCCTGGGCGATCTTGGTCTCGGCTGACTTGGTGCGGCGGGCGATGAAGTCGTTCAGGCGGGCATGGCCCTCGTCGGCGATGCGCTGGGCCTCCTCGCGGGCGGAGGCCACGATGGCCTCCGCCTCGCGCTCGGCCTCCGAGCGGCGCCTCTTGTAGTCGGCAAGGACGCCGGCAGCCTCCTCGCGCAGGCGGCGGGCCTCATCGAGTTCGTGGCGGACGCGCTTGGCGCGCCCGTCCAGTCCCTTGGTGATCTGATCGAAGCCACCGACCTTCCAGACCACGGCCATGAACAGGACGAAGGCGACTGCGACCCAGAATTCCGCTTCCAACAACATGCTCGTCGTCCCAACTCGATGGCGTTCGGCGGATCGTCCTCGGGTCTCGACCCTCGGGTTCGCCGATCAGGTTTGGTTTCGCGGCCCGCCTCAGTGCGGGAACGCGACGCTGTCGAGGGCCTTGGCGAGGGCGGCCTCATCGGGGCTGCGGCCCGTCAGGCGCTCGACGATCGCCGATGCAGTCTGGCCGGCGATGCCGCGAACGTTGCCCATGGCCTCGGCCGTGCGCGTGCGCAGGGTCGCCTCGGAGGCGGCGATGCGGGCGTTCAGCTCGGCCTCGAGCGACTTGCGCTTGGTCTCGGCTTCCTGCGTCAGGGCCGTGCGGGTTTCGAGAGCGATGGCCTGAGCCTTGGCCTGCGCGTCGCTCAAGGATTTCTCGTAGGCCGCGCCGGCGGCATCCGCCTCGGCCTTCAGGCGCTGGGCCTCGTCGAGATCGCTCGACAGGCGCACGGCGCGGTCATGCAGGATGGCCTGGATGCGCGGCAGCGCGATCTTGTCCATCAGGTAGTAGAGCAGCCCGAAGGCCAGAGCGAGCCAGATCAGCTGGGACGCGAAGGTGTGGCTTTCGAAGGGCGGGAAGCCGCCGCCGTGCTCGGCGGCCGGCGTCGCGGCGAAGCCTTCATGCGTTGCGGTCGAATGGGCCGGCTGAGCCATGACGTCCTTCGCGTAAATTCAAGGAGTGGGGACCGGACGCCTCTGCCTTCCCTGTAGGAGGCGGCGTCCGGTCCGGCATCGATTCGAGGTCCGAGACGACGAGCGCGTCTTAGACGGCGAACAGGAGCAGCAGCGCGACGAGCAGCGAGAAGATGCCGAGCGCTTCCGTGAGAGCGAAGCCCAGGAGCAGGTTGCCACGCTGGCCGTCGGCGGCCGACGGGTTGCGGAGCGCGCCGGCGTAGAACTGGCCGAAGAGGTTGCCGAGGCCGATGGCGGCGCCCGCCATGCCGAGACAGGCGAGGCCGGCACCGATGTACTTGGCAGCTAAGGGATCCATCAAATTGCTCCTGGTGTCGTGTCGTCGTTGCGTGGAGAGGAATCCGGCCTGCGACCGCGGACCGGGGACGGAAGGGAGTATCCCGGCCGTTGGCCGGGAGGACCCGGCTCAGTGGCCGGGATGCAGGGCGTCGCTGAGATAGATCGAGGCGAGCGTCGCGAAGACGTAGGCCTGCAGACCGGCGACGAGGAATTCGAGGGCCGTGACGGCGACGCTGAGGGCCAGCGGCAGCGGCGAGATCGCCCCCCAGGCACCGGCGGCGAGCAGCGCCGGCACGAAGCCTGCGAAGATCTTGAGGGCGATGTGGCCGGCAAGCACGTTGGCGAACAGACGGACCGCGAGGCTGATCGGGCGCGAGATGAAGGACACGATCTCGATGGCGACGATCATCGGCATGAGCCACCCGGGCACGCCCGAGGGCACGAACACCTTCAGGAATTTCGTGCCGTGGGCCATGAAGCCGTACACGATGACGGTGCCGATCACGAGGAACGCCAGCGCGAAGGTGACGATGATGTGGCTGGTCACCGCGAAGGCGTAGGGGATCATGCCGAGCATGTTCAGCACGAGCACGAACATGAAGAGCGAGAAGATCAGCGGCATGAACCGCTCCGAACCGTGTCCGGCGGACTGGCGCAGGGTCGAGCCGATGAACTCGTAGAAGACTTCGGCCATCGACTGCATGCGGCCCGGTACCACCGAGCGGCGGGCAGTCGCAACGATCGTGATCAGCGCGATGATCCCGACGGCAGCGAACATGTAGAGCGCGGACTGGGTGAACGCGATCTCCTGGTTGCCGATATGACCGAAGGAGACCAGCGGCTTGAGCTCGAACTGGTGGATCGGATCCATCTTTACGGCCATTGCCGCTCCCGTCCTTCTGAATCTCGGCCGGCCAGACGGCCCGCCACCACCGGTGCCGCGTAAGCGGCATGCTTCGCATTCGATCCGCCGCAGGCGCGGCGCTTTCGGAGAACCGCTAGCGGTCCTGATCCTTCGTCGGCGCCTTGGGAAGAGACCCCGAGACGCGCATGACGTTGTAGACGCCGGTGACGAACCCCAACATCAGCAGGACGATCAGTCCCCAGGGTTTCGTCCCGAGGTAACGATCGAACATCCAACCGAGAATGCCCCCGGCGAGGACGCCCGCGATGAACTCGGTCGAGAGCCGCATCGCCTGGCCGAGAGGAGAAGGCCCGGCCGAAGAACCGGGACGCGTCGAATGATCGGGAGTGGCGCTGGGCCGCTTCCGCTCAATCTGCATCTCAAGACGTTTGAGCCTCTGAGAGAGGTCCGCGTCCAGTGCTTTCTTCCGACCGTCCCTGCCTTCGTCCTCTGTTTCGTTGCCGCTCACGGCGAGAACTCACATTGGCGAGAGCGGAGGGAACCGGCGGAACGCCTCCTTCAGGCGGGGCGCACCATAGTTTCGCCCACCTTGGGTGTCAAGGCGCCCTCGACCTCACGTAAGATCTTGCCAGGCCACGAGAATTCAGCGTTTTGCCGAACCGCCCTCAGGTGTTCGCCAAATGGGCCGGTGAGGGGACAAGGGAGCCTCACCGAGAGCACCGATCATTCGGCCTCCCGAGTATCCACGGATCTCGGGTATCCAGGGCTCAGACGCCCAGGAGCGGTTTGATCACCTTCTCCATACCCTCGATGGTCATCTCGCCCTTGAAGCGCTCCCCGTTGATGAAGAAGGTCGGGGTCGAATCGACCTTGAAGGTGTCCATGCCCTTCTGCTTCACCGCATTGACGGCGCTGTAGAGCTTCTGGTCCTTCAGGCAGGCCTCGAACTTCTCCTTCGAGAAACCGGCCTGGCGCAGCATCTGCTCCATGGCATCCACCGGGGATTGCGGCTTCTGCACATAGGCCCAGGCCTGCTGCTGGTCGAAGAGCAGGTCGGTGATCGGATAGTACTTCGCGTCCCCGTCGCAGCGAGCCAGCATGAAGGCCGCGGTGGCGAGCGGATCCAGCGGGAACTCGCGCAGCGTGAAGCGCACCTTGTCGGTGTCGATGTAGCGTTCCTTCAGGGCCGGCCAAGTGAACTTGTGGAAGGCGGCACAGTGAGAGCACGTCATCGAGGCGTATTCGATGATGGTGACCTTGGCATCCTTCGGACCGAGCCAGACGTCGCCGAGGGGGCCGGGCTCCATCAGGGTCGAAAGGTTCGCTTCCTCGGCCAGGGCCGGAAGGCTGAGCCGAGGCAGGAGAACGGCGGCGCCGACGGCAAGGCCGGCGGCTTTCAGGGCATCGCGTCGGGTGATCATGATGGTGAGGGCTCCGGTCGCGGACCAAATCTTCTGGAGCGATGCGGTAGAATCCCGCAGGCGTCCTGACAAGGCGGAGCGCGGCGCCCTAGCGCTTGTATGTTGTCGCGACAATCGCCGTCCCGAGGCGATCGAGGGCGTCTCGCAGGGCGTCGTGCTCGATCGCCTCCACGGCAAGCGCCACTTCGCCGCGGCGGACGGGATCGATGACAGGCGCTGCGGGCCGGCGCCCGATCCGATCCACACGGCCCTGGCGCATCACGATCTTTCCGACGCAGGCCCAGCCGTAATGGGCGTTGACGCGCTGGATCACCACCGGTGCCAGGTGCTGCAACTCGAGGGCGAACACTCCTTCGACCCGGACCACGAGGGTGCCGGGATCGGGGCGCCCCTCCTCTTCGCGCCGGCGCCGGCGAGGCCATTCGAGCTTCGAGGGCTGGCAGTAGCGCGCGAGCCGCTCGCCGACGATCTCGGGCCAAGCGGCCAGGATATCGGTGGAGGCGAACCCTTGCGCCGCGAAGGCGGGGCCGATGCAGCCCTCCAGCAACTCGGCGAGGGGTTTGACACGCGCCATGCGCAGGGTTTCCGTGCGTCCGACCGGGACGGGACCGAGACCCCGGTATCGTTCGCAATGGTTAGCATGCCGTTCCGTCCGGCCGAAGCCGGGCGGCGGGATCGGACTGGAGAGGTCGGCCTTGGACGCATCGGGCCGGCGGTCTATGGACGGGCGTCCCCACCACGCGCCGGTGCCCGTGCCCCACACCACAGTTCCCGCCCCCGAGGCCGCGGACCTCCTGACCTGGTACGACCGGCACCGCCGCGTCCTGCCCTGGCGGGCACTCCCGGGCGAGACACCCGATCCGTATCGGGTCTGGCTTTCGGAGGTGATGCTGCAGCAGACCACGATCGCGGCGGTGAAACCCTATTTCGCGAAGTTCCTGGCGCGCTTTCCCACCGTCGAGGATCTTGCGGCGGCGCCCGAGGAGGCCGTGATGTCGGCCTGGGCCGGGCTCGGCTACTACTCTCGCGCCCGTAACCTTCATGCCTGCGCCAAGGCGGTGGCGGCGGCCGGGCGATTTCCCGACACGGCCGCATCCCTGCGCAAAATGCCGGGCATCGGCGCCTACACGGCGGGCGCCGTCGCCGCGATCGCGTTCGATCGCCGGGAGGCGGCAGTGGACGGCAATGTCGAGCGGGTGATGACGCGGCTCTTCGCCATCGAGACCACGCTGCCTGCGGCCCGGTCCGAGATCCGCACGGTGACCCAAGCCCTGGTCCCGGAGGATCGGCCGGGCGATTTCGCCCAGGCGGTGATGGATCTCGGCGCCACGCTGTGCACCCCGAAGCGCCCGGCCTGCGCGCTCTGTCCCTGGATGGCGCCCTGCCGCGCCCGCGCGCTGGGCCTGCAGGAGACTTTCCCCAGGAAGGTCAAGGTGGTGAAGGGCACTCTGCGCCGCGGCGCGGCGTTCGTGGCGATTCGCAGCGGCGACGAGGCGGTCCTGCTCCGCACCCGGCCGCCGGAAGGATTGCTCGGCTCCATGGCCGAGCCGCCGACGAGCCCCTGGGAGCCCGGCTACGATCCGGCTCAGGCCCTGCTCGACGCACCCCTCGACGCGCGCTGGAAGCGGCTGCCGGGCCTCGTGCGGCACGGCTTCACGCATTTTCCACTGGAGTTGACGGTGTTCGTCGCCAAGGTCGCGCTCAGCACGACCCCGCCGCCGGGCCTGCGGTTCACGCCGCGGCGCGACCTCGACGAGGAACCGCTGCCGGGTGTGATGAAAAAGGTCCTGGCATACGCCTTCGACCCGAAGCCCGAGGCGGCAGCCCCGGGAGTGGACAAGCCCGTGAAGCGCGGCAGGCCGAAGGCGATGCGGAGCGTGGCCGACACGCCGCTCTTCGCCGAGCCCACGTCGGAGGCGCCCGCCCCGTCACCGCGCTTTCGCCCGGTGCCGAAGCCGGCCCCGCGCGCGGCGCCGATCCCGATTCCTGATGAGGCCGTCGAAGACTTCGAGGGGCCGGCCGAGGTCGTCCCCCCGCCCGGGCCCCGCAGGCGGGGCCGGGCGCGGACCCGATGACGGCGGGCGCTCAGGCGGCCGAGCCCATGGCGGAGCGCATCTTGGCGCGGAAGACGTCGATGAGAACCGGCTTGCCGTCGCGGGTCGCGTGCCAGAAGTCCCAGCCGTTGCAGGCCGGAAAGCCCTGCACCAGGGCGCCGATCTTGTGGATCGAGCCCGTGGCCGGTCCGGCCATCAGGGTGCCGTCGGGCCGCACGAGGGCGCTGTGTCGGCCGCGGGCGTCGGTAAGGGTCTCACCGGGCCGGATGTGCCCGGCCTCGATGACGCTCAGGAAGGCGACGCGGGGCTCGGCGCGCTTGCTCGGAGCCACCAGCAGGGCGGCCTGCGACAGGGACTCGACGGCATCGATGCGAGCGCGGGCGGCCTGCGCATAGACCGCCTCCCGCTCGATGCCGATGAAGCGGCGTCCGAGGCGCTTGGCGACGGCCCCGGTGGTGCCGGTGCCGAAGAAGGGATCGAGCACCACGTCGCCCGGGTTGGTCGCCGACAGGAGGGTGCGGGCCAGCAGCGCCTCGGGCTTCTGGGTCGGATGAACCTTCTGTCCATCGGCCCCCTTCAGGCGCTCGTCGCCCGTGCAGAGGGGAATGAACCAGTCGGACCGCATCTGGACGTCGTCGTTGCCGCCCTTCAGCGCCTCGTAATGGAAGGTGTAACCCTTCGATTCGGCGGAGCGTGAAGCCCAGATCAGGGTCTCGTGCGCATTGGTGAAGCGCTTGCCGCGGAAGTTCGGCATTGGGTTGGCCTTGCGCCAGACGATGTCGTTCAGGATCCAGTACCCGAGGTCCTGCAGCGTCGCGCCGACCCGGAAGATGTTGTGATAGGAGCCGATGACCCACAGGGTGGCGTTCGGCTTCATCACCCGGCGTGCGGCGGCGAGCCATTCGCGGGTGAAGGCGTCGTAGGCGGCGAAGGTCGAGAACTTGTCCCAGTCGTCGTCGACGGCGTCGACCCGGCTCTGGTCGGGACGCAGGAGCGAACCCTCTCCGAGTTGGAGATTGTAGGGCGGATCGGCGAAGACGCAGTCGACGCTGGACGCCGGGAGGGCGTTCATCGCGGCGATGCAGTCTCCGACGAGAATTTCGTCGAGGGGGAGACGCTGAGCGGGGGGTACGAGACCCATCCGCGGCGCCGACACGGGTCGCCCGGTACGCGAGACACTTTTCCGGGCGACGGTGTCGGCAACCGCGGTACGCAGGGAAGCCATGGCAAACACCGGTTACGCGACTGACCGGCAGACCTTGGCCCCGTTAACGTAAAGGCCGAGTTGCCAGGACGCGGACAACGCGTCTCGATTTGGGGCTGCAATTTTTGCCGAGTCGTTCTTTCCCCACTTTGTGAGGCTTGTTCCAAGTTTTTACAAAGTCGATCGGCCGCAGCCGCTAATATTCGCGAACGCGTTTTTCAGTAGACGGCCGCGCGATGAAACCAGCATCCGATGCGCGACGCGGGCAGGGATGGCCGGCCGACGCCCGGAAAAGAGGAAATCTTTCTTTGAAAGCGCGCAGCGGCCCTTCGCAGGACAGGGTTTCGCTCAGCGCAATGCTAACGTCGTTTCACTCGCGCTGACGTTGCGAGCCGGCGCCGAACGCGATGCGATTTCGGCACTCCGCGAGGTCTTCGAGGCTTGCCAATTCATCAGCGGAAATCACGCGGATCTTCGACAATACGGCCACATACAACCGGAGATTAAAAAATCGTTATAGCCTCAAATTTAGCGGCTGTTGCCACATTCGACCGGTCTCATTTTGGCCCTGATCCGCTTCATTTTGCCGGCCATTCGAAACAACAAAGGGAATGCGGATGACTATCAAGCCTGTTCGTGGGGCCGCTGCCATCATCGGGACCGTCGTGACACTCGCCGCCGTTCATCCAGCCAGCGCCCAGAGCGGCGCCGCTTCCTGGTATGCGAGTGGCCATCGGACGGCGAATGGCGAGCGCTTCAATCCGAACGGGATGACCGCCGCCCATCGCACGTTGCCGTTCGGCACCCGGGTCCGGGTCGAGAACAAGCGCAACGGCCGCTCGGTGGTGGTGCGCATCAACGATCGCGGTCCGTTCATCCGGGGCCGGATCATCGATCTCGCCAAAGGCTCGGCTCGCGCCCTCGGCATGGGCGGCACGACCTACGTCGCCTTGAGCGTGGTGAACTGAGCGAATCCGGCCGGTCGGCGTTGTGAGAGGGACCGGCCGGCCCCATCTGGTCGGCGGAACCGAGAGCTCAGACCCCATGGCAAAGCCGCTGATCGTCGAAATCCCTCATGAACTCGGCTTGGCCGAGGCCCGTCGGCGCATCGCGGACGGCATCACCCAGGCCGACGGGCTGTTCGCCAAGGCGGGCGTCGCCGTCGAGAAGATGGCCTGGACGGACGACCGCCTCGATTTCGCCATGGCGGCCCTGGGTCAGAAGGTCGATGGGCAGGTGGATGTCCGGCCCGAGACCGTGCGGGTCGAAGTCCGGCTGCCCCTGCTGCTGGCGCTGTTCGCCCAACAGATCCAGAAGAAGCTCGGCAACGAGGGCAACCTGCTCCTGACCAAGAAGTGACGGAGGCCGGCCGCGTCGCGCCCGGAACCTCCCTCGGCGACGGACCGTTCCAACGGTCCGTCCCCTGAGGCTCTTGAGAGGCGCAAGCGATGTCGAACCCCGGCCCGATCCCGGAAGCCCCGATCCCCGAGACGCCCTACGAAGCCCCTCAGACGCCGGCACCCGGCCCCGATATGCCTGGTACCGACGTGCCGGGCACGACGCCGACCGAAGCGCCCGACGTGACGCCCACCGAGATTCCGGTCAACGATCCGGATATCGGGCCGGCGATCGCTCCCGACCCGATGCCCACGGGGCCCGCCAACCCGACGATGTGAGCGGGGCGCGCCGACGGGATTGTTCCGGTACCCCGATTGCGGGTTTGTTCGGAGACGCGGTCGCTGCCATAAGCCCGGCCCATGGCCGCTCCTCCACTCCTCACCCTCCAAGACGTCGCGCTCACCTTCGGCGGCACTCCGCTGATCGAGCGCGCCGAACTCGCGATCTCCCCCGGCGAGCGCACCTGCCTCGTAGGCCGCAACGGTTCGGGCAAGTCCACCCTGATGAAGATCGCCGCGGGGCTCGTCGAACCCGATCGCGGGGTCCGCTTCGTCCAGCCCGGCACAACGATCCGCTACCTCGCGCAGGAGCCCGACTTCTCCGGCTTCGAGACGACCCTCGACTTCGTCGAATCCGGCCTGACCCAAGGGGACGACGCCTACCGGGCGCGCTACCTCCTGGAAAGTCTGGGGATGACCGGCGCCGAGAACCCCAAGAGCCTTTCGGGTGGCGAGGGGCGTCGGGTCGCCCTGGCCCAGGCCCTGGCGCCGGAACCCGACATCCTGCTCCTCGACGAGCCGACCAATCACCTCGACCTGCCGGCGATCGAATGGCTCGAAGCAGAGCTGAAGAGCGTGCGCGGTGCCCTTGTGCTGATCAGCCACGACCGGCGCTTTCTCTCGGCCCTATCGAAGACAACGATCTGGCTCGATCGGGGCGTCACGCGCAGGATCGAGCAAGGCTTCTCCACCTTCGAGGCCTGGCGCGACGCCTTCTTCGAAGAGGAGGAGCGCGACCGGCACAAGCTGGAGCGCAAGATCGCCGACGAGGAGCATTGGCTGCGCTACGGCGTCACCGCGCGGCGCAAGCGCAACGTGCGCCGCCTCGGCAACCTTCACGCCCTGCGCAAGGAGCGGCGCGACGACCGCCGGCCGGTCGGCACCGCGACCATGACCTCGACCGAGGCCGAGAGCTCGGGCGCCCTGGTGATCGAGGCCAAGCATGCGGCCAAGGCCTACGGCGCGCGCGAGATCGTCGACGATCTTTCGCTCCGGGTGATGCGCGGCGACCGCCTCGGCATCGTCGGAGCCAACGGTGCCGGCAAGACCACGCTGATCAACCTGCTCACGGGGCAGCTCGCACCCGATTCCGGCACGATGACGCTCGGCACCAACCTCAAGATGATGCTCCTCGACCAGGCCCGTGCGGTGCTGGAGCCGACCATGACGGTGACGGAGGTGCTCACCGGCGGCAGCGGTGATTCGGTGATCGTCGGCGGCGTCAGCCGCCACGTCATCGGCTATCTCAAGGACTTCCTGTTCGCCCCCGAGCAGGCCCGCACCCCGGTGAGCGTGCTCTCGGGCGGCGAGCGCAACCGCCTGCTCATCGCCCGCGCCCTGGCCCAGCCCGCCAACCTCCTCGTCCTCGACGAGCCCACCAACGACCTCGACCTCGAGACCCTCGACCTCCTGCAGGAGATGCTGGCGGATTACTCCGGCACCCTGATCCTGGTGAGCCACGACCGCGACTTTCTCGACCGGGTCGTCGGCAGCGTTCTGGTCAGCGAAGGGGAGGGCCGCTGGGTCGAATATGCCGGTGGCTACACCGACATGATCGCCCAGCGCGGTGAGGGCGTACAGGCCCGGGCGGCGGCCGGGCGAGCCGAGAAGGCGGAAGCCCGCGCGGATGCGAAGGATCGCGCCAAGTCCGGCGATGCGGGTAGCCCGGCCGGTAAGCCGAAGCTCGGCTTCAAGGACCAGCACGAGCTGAAGACCCTGCCGGACCGGATGAGAAAACTCGAATCCGACATCGCCAAGCTGCGCGAAGTCCTGGCCGATCCGGGCCTCTATGCCCGCGACCCGGCCCGCTTCGCAAAGGCCTCGGACCTCCTCGGTATCGCCGAGACCGAATTGGCGAAGGCCGAGGACCGCTGGCTCGAGCTGGAAATGCTGCGCGACGCCTGAGCAGCGCCCGGCCTTCATGATGCCGCGAACGGCGTGTGGGATACCATCCTGGCGTTCGCTCCCGCGCGCCGCCTGCCATCGGGGTCCGACGTGTCCGCCGCTTCCGTACTCCGTGACCGATGCCGCCGCCTCGGCTGGGCCGCCGGCCTGCCCGGGCTCGCGCTGATCCTCGGCCTTTCCGCCGCCTGGATCACACCGCGCTTCGAGACCCAGCTCGGCGTCGAAGCCGACGCGGTAGCCCGGGCGACGGCGGCGCCAGGCGCCGAGCCGTGGCTGCGCGTGGCCGTCGACGGTCGCGACCTCCTGGTCACCGGCGAGGCGCCCGATGCCGCGATCCGCGATGCGGCCCATCGGCGCCTCGCCGCCATCGAGGGCGTTCGGCGCGTTGTCGGCCCTGTCGGTGTGGTCGAGCTCGCCGCGCCGTTCGTCTGGATCGCGACCCGGGAACGGGACGGCGTCGCGCTCACGGGGGTCCGGCCGGCCGAGATCGGCGCCGGCGCCCTGGCCGAGCAACTCATACCCGCACTCGAGCCGGGGACGGCTCTGCGCGACCGCGCACGCGCCGCCCTCGGGGCGCCCACGGATTTCGCTCCCGCGGCCGCCTACGCCCTGGCACGCCTGCGCGCGCTCGCCCCCGGCGGCCGGGTGATGCTGGAAGACACGCGCCTCTCGGTCGTAGGCGAGGCGGCCTCGATCGCCGACGACGAGGCCGTGCGGAGCGCCCTGACCGATCTGCCCACCGGCTACAACCTCGGCCGGATCGAGATCCGTCCGGCCGTCGTCCCGGATTTTCGCTTCGTCGTGACGCGCGAACCCGGTGGCGCAGTCACGCTTTCGGGCCACGTAGTCTCGGAATCCTTGCGCGCCGAGATCCGGGCTCAAGCGGCGCAGGTGTCCGAAACCGGGCAGGTCGAGGATCGGATGCGCAACGCCCGTGGGCTTCCGGCGGACGTGGATGCCGGCGCCATGGCACGCTTCGCCTTACAACTCGGAGGTTTGATCCAGGAGGGCGGCGTCAGCGTCGCCGATGGGCGCGTGGCGGTGAACGGGGTCGCCCTCGACGCTCAGGCCATTCCCGAGATCGAAGCCTTTCTGCGAGACGGAATGCCCGCCGGCTTGGCCAGGGGCGGCACGGCCCTGACGACGCGGCCACTGTCGCCCTACCGCGTCGTACTCCGGCGCGATGCCGAGGCCGTGACGGTGACGGGCCACCTGCCGGATGCCGAGACACGGGAGGCCCTGCTCGGGACTCTGCGGCCGCGGCTGTTCCGCGAGCGCCTGATCGACCGCACCCGCCTCGGCGAAGGAGCTCCGCCCGAGCTTGCCCGGGTGCTCCGGTCCGCCGCTGCGGCCCTCGCTCTGGTGGCGCGGGGCGAGGTCCGGATCGCCGATCGCTCCCTGACCCTGACGGGCGAGAGCCCGTATGCCCAGGGCTCCCGGCGGATCTCTGGCGATCTGTCGTCCGCCATGCCGCCGGGTTGGACGGCAGACGTCGCGGTGACGACGCCCGATGCGGCGCCGGCCCGTACGCCGGAGGCCTGCGCCGCCGCACTCGAGGGCCGGCTCGCCCCGGGCCAGGGCCTGGTGTTTCCGCCCGGAAGCACGACCCTGAAGCCGGCCTTCTACCCGCTCCTCGACGGGATCGCCGCCCTCGGCAAGACCTGCCCGACCCTAAGCCTCGTGATCACGGGCCACCTCGACCCGACCGGGGTCGCGGCACCCAAGCCCGTCGTCGAGACCACGGTGGAGAGCACCGCCTCGTTGGAAACGTCGAAGGACGCGGCCAAGGATTCTGCCAGGGCATCGACCAAGCCCTCCGGAGACAAGGCATCCGGCAAGACTGCCACGAAGGACAAGGCCGCCAAGCCGGAAACCAAGACCGCGCTGCCCACGGAGCCCGCCCTCGACCTTGCGCAAGTGCGCGCCCTCGCGATCGTAGAGTACCTCCTCCAGGCCGGTCTCCGCCCGGAGCAGGTCACGGCCGCGCCGCCGGGCATGCAGCGGGGGCCGGGGCAGGGTGTCGGCATTGCGGCGCGATCTTGATGATTCAATCGAGGCCGATGGCATGACCTTCCTGGTGACGACGCTCTGGCCCCTGGCGGTCGCCAGCGCGCTTCTCGGCTGCCTCGTCGGCATGCTGACGGGCCTGCCACGCACGCCGGCGGCCCGATGGGGTGCCCTCGCGCTTGTCGGGGCGGCGGCCCTGGCCGGCGGCCTCGCCGCCTCCGGCGTGGTCCCGGGTCGCACCGGCTTCTGGCTGGAAGGCGGATCGCTGGGTCTTGCCGCGTATCTGATCGGAGCCGGCCTCTCGGCCGGACTCGCGCACCGGATCGGAGCTCGCCCCAAAGCGGATCGAACGAGCTGAGCCGGCGCCCGCCTGTGGCGCCGCAACCACGGTCGACGGGGAATTGCGTCCGTTGCACGTCCAGCGAGGAGACTTTCGCGAGAGTCGGTCGTTGTTCCCGACGCGCTTCTCCGAGCGGACTTGGGACCGACGAACCAGAACCTGATGATCGATCATCCAGAACAAGCCCGGCTCGTTGACTTGACCTCCTGCGATCGCGAACCGATCCACATCCTCGGGGCAATCCAGCCGTTCGGCTTCCTGATCGCCGTCTCGCCGGACTGGATCGTCGTCCGAGCCTCCGAGAACGCGGGCGCGTGGCTCGGTCATGGCGGGATGGACCTTCTCGGCCTTCCGCTGGCGGATCTCGTCGACGGCGAGGCGATCCACCTGATCCGCGGCCATCTCCAGGCACTTCGCGGCCCGGACGCCATCGACAGGATCTTCGGCACCGTCCTGCAACAGGGGGGTGCCCCCTACGACATCGCCCTGCACCTGTCGGGCGGCACCATTGTCATCGAGGCCGAGCCGAGCGTCAGCGAGCACCTGAACGCCGGCAACCTCGTGCGCAGCATGGTCGGGCGCCTCCAGCAGACCGTCGGCTTCGAGCCGTTCTGCCGGGAGGCCGTGCGCCAGATGCGGGCGCTGACGGGGTTCGACCGGGCCATGGTCTATCGCTTCGACCCCGACGGCTCGGGCGTGGTGATCGCCGAATCCGCCCGCTCCAGCCTGCCTCCCTATCTCGGTCTGCACTACCCGGCTTCCGACATCCCGAAGCAGGCACGCGCCCTCTATGAGCGCAATTGGCTGCGCATCATCGCCGACGTCGATGCGGAGGCCGTCGCCGTCCTGCCGCAGCGCGATCCGGACGGGCATCCTCTCGACCTGTCGATGAGCACCCTGCGCACGGTGTCGCCGATCCACCTCGAATACCTGCGCAACATGGGCGTGGGGGCCTCGCTCTCCGTGTCGATCCTGCGCGGCGGAAAGCTCTGGGGCCTGTTCGCCTGCCACCACACCGAACCGCGCCATATATCCCTCGAACGTCGGACGGGGGCCGAACTGTTCGGACAGATGTTCTCCCTGATCCTGGAAAGCCGGGAGCGCGAGGCGGAAGCCGCCTATGAGGGCAGTTCCCGCGCGCTGCACGACAGGCTGATGGGCGCACTCGCCTCGGGCGGGACGAGCCTGGAGAACATCACCGATTTCCTCGACGATATCGCCGGCATCGTCACCTGCGACGGCATCGGCGTCTGGGTCAACGGCGAGATCACCCTGCGGGGCGCGACACCGACGGCGGAAGAATTCACCGGGCTCGTGCGCTTCCTGAACCGTACGGCCACGAGTCGCGCCTTCGCGACCCACGAGATCGGCGCGGTCCATCCGCCGGCCGCCGACTACACCGAGCGTGCCGCCGGCCTCCTGGCGATCCCGATCTCCCGGGCACCCCGGGATTTCCTGGTGTTCTTCCGCCGCGAGATCGCCCGCACCGTCACCTGGGCGGGCAATCCGGAGAAGCCGGCGAGCCTCGGGCCGAACGGACTGCGCCTCACGCCGCGTAAGAGCTTCGAGGCCTGGACCGAAGTGGTTCGTGGCCAGGCCGCGCCGTGGAGCGCGGCCGACCTGCGCATCGCCGAGGCCCTGCGCATCACGCTACTGGAAGTCATCCTGCGCCTCACCGATTCCGCCGAGAAGGAGCGCAAGAGCGCGCAGGAGCGCCAGGAGTTGCTGATCGCCGAGTTGAACCACCGGGTTCGCAACATCCTCAACCTCATCCGCGGCATCGTCGCCCAGAGCCGCTCGGGGGCCGACAGCGTCGAAGATTTCGCCGGGGTCATCGGCGAGCGCATCCAGGCACTCGCCAGGGCGCACGACCAGATCACCACCACCAATTGGGGGCCGGGCTCGCTGCGCGACCTCGTCACCCTCGAGGCCGAGGCCTATCTCGACCAGCAAGCCGGCCGCGTCCGCCTCGACGGTATCGACGTGCTCCTCGAACCCCAGGCGTTCTCCACCCTCGCCCTCGTGATCCACGAGCTGATGACGAACTCGGCGAAGTATGGCGCCCTGTCGGAGGCGGCCGGGGAGGTCGACGTGGCGTGGGAGCGCGACGCCTCGGACCGCCTCGTCATCCACTGGCGCGAGAGTGGCGGGCCTCCGGTGCAGCCGCCGCGCCGGCGTGGATTCGGCACCACGCTGATCGAGCGCTCGATCCCCTACGAGTTGAAGGGCGAGGCGGAGATCGCCTACGAACTCACCGGCCTGCGCGGCCGCTTCGCGGTGCCGGCGCGCTACGTGCGTGCCGCCCCGGCCACCACGGCATCGCCGCCCCGGGAGCGCGAGCGCCCGCCCGAGCTCGACGCGAAGGCGCTGTCAGGCTCAGTCCTGGTGGTCGAGGACAACATGATCATCGCCCTCGAAGCCGAGGAGATCCTCGCGACGCTGGGAGCGAGCGCGGTGGACATGGCGAGCTCCGTTCACGAAGCCCTGCGCCAGATCGAGGCGGCCCGACCGAGCTTCGCCCTGCTCGACGTCAATCTCGGCGCCGAGACGAGCTTGCCGGTGGCGCGGCGCCTGGTCGCGGCCGGCGTGCCCTTCGTCTTCGCCACCGGCTACGGCGAGAGCTTCCGCATCCCGCCGGAACTGGGTGCCGTGACGATGATCAAGAAGCCCTACACCGCCGACACTCTGCGGCGAGCCCTGGCGAGCACCGCCGTCCCGGCCTAGCCCCGGGCCTGGGCGGCCTCGAACAACGCGAAGGCGCGCTGCGCACCGCGGATCGCGGCGGCTTGCGCATCCGCCGGGCGCGTGCCGAGCCAGGCCGCGAAGCTCGGCCACAGGCGGGCACCCTCGCCGTGACGGAGAAAACGGGCGTTCCCTCGAACGTCGGGATCGGAACTGGCCAGGACCTGCCGCAGCAGGATCTGCCCGCCGAGGCGCGAGCCTTCCAGTACGTAGAGGAGGCCCGGCGCCTCGGCCCCCGCCAGGGTGCGGGGCAGGGGCTCGGGAGGGGCGTCGGCAGCCGCGACCGCCAGGCCGCGCAGGTCGGCATCGAGAGCTTCGGCGCGCCGGCGCGCCGGCCAGTCCGGCGGCAGGTCGGCCGCATCGGCCCGGTCGAGCCAAGCCTCGATCTGCACGAAGGGATCGCGCATCGCCGACAGGAAGATCGCGTAGTCGGTCCGCCGGGTCAGATCCTGCGCGGCGAAACCCGCATCGAGGCGACGATGCGCCGCGTCCGTCGCCGCGCGCAGGGAGAAGCGGAGATCGCGCGGTTCGGTCGCGCTGCCGTCTGCGGGTCCCGGTTCGACCGCATCTGACGACGATATGGCTGTCCCATCCATGCCCGGATCCTCGATGTTCTGCGGCATCGCCGTTCTTAGACGATCCCGAACCCTCGCCAAGGACTTATCGCAGGCTACCTCCCAGACCCGGCCTCGCCCTCGCGGCCCGGTCCGCAACGCTGAAGGCCGAGGCTCGTCCATGTGGTTCCTCTACGGTTTCGCTCTCCTGGCCGGCATCGCCAATGCGGTCCAGTCGGGAGTGAATGCGACTCTTTCCAAGAACCTGACGCAGCCCTTCGCCGCAGGGATCGTCGTGTCGCTGGCCGGCGGTGTGACTCTGCTCCTGATCGGACTGGTCCTCGGCCGCTTCGCCCTTCCGAGCCTCGGCGACATCCGGGCCGTACCGCTCTGGGCCTGGTTCGGCGGCGTGGTAGGCGCGTTCCTGATCCTGTCGCAGCTCTTCGTCGCCCAGCAGATCGGCGCTGCGCCCTATCTCGGGCTGCTCATCACCGCCGGAGTCATCACCTCGATCCTGCTCGATCACTTCGGGTGGATCGGATTCGAGCAGCATCCACTCACCATATGGCGCGCGCTCGGAGGCGTGCTGATGGTCGGCGGCATCGCCTTGGTGGCATTGTTCTGAGCACGGGCAGCGGCTTGTCATCGGCGCGCGGAACCGCGATGCCTGCCCCAGCGTGGATGCCGCGCAGCCCTCCGATACCGTCCGCTCCCAGAGTCCCCATGAACATCTTCCAGGACATCGTCAGCCGCTTCAGCCAGACCGTGACGGCCTATGCCGGCGACAAGGTGCTCATGCAGGCGATGGTCGCGGCCGCCGCCAACGTGATGGTCGCCGACGGGGAGATCGCCAGCGCGGAATTCGACACGGCCCTGGCAGGCCTGCAGGCCAATCCCATCCTCGAGAAGGGCTACGACCGGCTAATGCTGGAGGGCGAACTCTACGACGGTATCGCCCGCGCCCGGACGCGCGCCGGCCGGGCGGAGAACCTGCGCCGCGTCGCCGCCATCGAGGGGCGCGGACAGGAGGAGCGCGAAGCGACGTTCCTCGTCGCGGCGGACGTCGCCGACCTCGACGGCATCGCCGATGTGGAGGCGCGGGCGCTGGAGGAAATCGCCGCCGCCCTGGGGCTGGACCGGCGCGCACTGCTTGCGGCCTCACCCGTCCGGCGGCCGGTTCCGTAGGCGGCCGGAGCGGCTTATCCCGGAAGGCCCTTGATCAAAGGACGGCAAGCCTCTAAGCGAGCCCCCGTCTTTCGCCCGGCTCGACACCTCGTCGAGCGACAGCCCGGGCGACCGCTCGTGTGAGCTTGCCGCAGGAAAGAGACGATGGCCAAAGAGAAATTCGCGCGTACGAAGCCGCACTGCAACATTGGCACGATTGGTCACGTGGATCACGGCAAGACGTCGCTGACGGCGGCGATCACGAAGGTTCTGGCCGAGACGGGCGGTGCGACGTTCACGGCCTACGACCAGATCGACAAGGCGCCGGAGGAGAAGGCGCGCGGGATCACGATCTCGACGGCGCACGTCGAGTACGAGACCGCCAACCGGCACTACGCACACGTGGATTGCCCGGGCCACGCCGACTACGTGAAGAACATGATCACGGGCGCGGCACAGATGGACGGCGCGATTCTGGTGGTGTCGGCGGCCGACGGCCCGATGCCGCAGACCCGCGAGCACATCCTGCTGGCGCGCCAGGTCGGCGTTCCGGCGCTGGTGGTGTTCCTGAACAAGGTCGACCTCGTGGACGACGCCGAGCTTCTCGAGCTCGTCGAGATGGAGGTGCGCGAGCTCCTCTCGAAGTACGACTTCCCCGGCGACGACATCCCGATCACCAAGGGCTCGGCCAAGGTGGCGCTGGACAACGGCGACAAGGCGGTCGGCCACGACGCGGTGCTGGCGCTGATGGCGTCGGTGGATGCCTACATCCCGCAGCCGGAGCGTCCGATCGACAAGCCGTTCCTGATGCCCATCGAGGACGTGTTCTCGATCTCGGGCCGCGGCACGGTGGTGACGGGTCGCGTGGAGCGCGGCATCGTCAAGGTCGGCGAGACGGTGGAGATCGTGGGCATCCGCGACACCCAGACCACGACGGTCACGGGCGTCGAGATGTTCCGCAAGCTGCTCGACCAGGGCCAGGCGGGCGACAACGTGGGCGTGCTGCTGCGCGGCACCAAGCGCGAGGACGTGGAGCGCGGCCAGGTCGTGTGCAAGCCCGGCTCGGTCAAGCCCCACACCAAGTTCAAGGCCGAGGCCTACATCCTGACCAAGGAGGAGGGCGGTCGCCACACGCCGTTCTTCACCAACTACCGCCCGCAGTTCTACTTCCGCACCACGGACGTGACCGGCGTGTGCGTGCTGCCCGAGGGCACCGAGATGGTGATGCCCGGCGACAGCGTGACCATGGACGTCACCCTGATCGTGCCGGTGGCCATGGAAGAGAAGCTGCGCTTCGCCATCCGTGAAGGCGGACGCACCGTCGGCGCCGGCGTCGTCGCCGCCATCAACGATTAATCGCGCCGTCC
>NZ_JBKEZQ010000016.1:0-100555 GCF_053345175.1 Methylobacterium sp. M6A4_1b | reverse complement strand
CTTCCCGCGGCCGGACCGACGACGGGTGCGGTTGTGGAGGGGGCCGACATTTCGACGAGCGAGGGCACGTTCGCGCGCTACGAGATCGTCGACCTGTCGGCGGCGACCATCGAGGCCCTGCGGGGTCGTGCGCTGGACAGCCTGCTGGCCTCCTTCGGCGACCGGCGCCCGTCCCTCGAGCCCGTCATCGGGGTGGGCGACTACGTGGCGATCTCGGTCTGGGAAGCCGGCTCGGGCGGCCTGTTCTCCGGGCCGCTGGTGGCCGACCGCTTCTCGGCCGGCTCCAAGTCTGCCCTCATCCCCGAGCAGGTGGTGCCCCGGGACGGGGCCATCAGCGTGCCCTATGCCGGGCGCATCCAGGTGGCCGGGCGCCGGCCCCAGGACGTGCAGGCCCTCATCGAGACCGAACTCGCCGGCAAGGCGATCCAGCCCCAGGTGCTGGTCTCGGTCACCAAGGCGGTGTCGCAGACGGTGACCGTCACCGGCGAGGTCGTGGCCGGCGCCCGCGTGCCGCTCTCGGGCAAGGGCGACCGCCTGCTCGACGTGGTGGCCACCGCCGGCGGCGTGCGCGCAGCCGTCAACGAGACCTTCGTGCGCCTCTCGCGCGGCCAGCAGACCGCCACGGTGCCGCTGACCACGGTGGTGTCGAACCCGGCCGAGAACATCTTCCTGCGCCCGGGCGACACCCTGACCCTGGTGCGCGATCCCCAGACCTTCCTGGCGGTGGGCGCCCTGGGCAACTCCACCGAGATCCCGTTCCAGGCCGAGGGCATCACGCTGGCCCAGGCGCTGGCCAAGGCGCGCGGCCTGTCCGACTTCCAGGCCGATCCCTCCGGCACCTTCATCTTCCGCTTCGAGCCCGCCGCGGTGGTGCGCCGCCTCAAGCCCGGCAGCCCCCTGCTCGGCACCCCCCTGGTGCCGGTGGTCTACCGCATCAACATGCGCGATCCCAACAGCCTGTTCCTGACCCAGGCCTTCCGCATGCGCAACCGCGACCTCGTCTACGTCTCCAACGCCCCCTTCACCGAGGTCCAGAAGGTCCTCTCCGTCTTCTCCACCATCACCGCCCCCGTCTCCGCAGGAGCCTCGGTCTACAGCGTCTCGCGCTGAGGCCGGGTTCGGAGGGGCGTGAGGCTTCGCCGCCTCGCGCCCGTGCCGAAAGTCCCTCTTGCGTTCTCGCGCGGCATCGCGCACGGGTCCCACGGCCCGATCGATGCCGGAAGGCGCCGGGCCGTGGACCTGGTGCGCCCGCCGAACCTTGGCGGCTGGCCGATCCGCCTCTATGTTTCTGCGAGGTCGACCGAGGCGTGAGACGGGGCGGGATGAGGTTCAGACGCGCGGCCCGGCGCTTCGGGCGCGCCGGCGGCTTGGCTGGCAGCCTGTTCCTCGGCGCCGCCGCGCTCGTCGGCGTGACGGCGGCCCGGGCCGACGTGGTGATCGGCGTCGCCGTGCCCCGTTCCGGTGCCTACGTGGCGGTGGGCGAGCAGGTCCTGCGTGGGGTCCAGGCCGCGGCCCGCGACGCCAACGCCAAGGGCGGCCTCGACGGCCAGACCATCGTGCTCGACGTGCAGGACGACGCCTGCGATTCCAACAAGGCCGTGGCGGTGGCCAATCACTACGCGACGCAAGGGGTGCGCCTCGTGGTCGGCCACGTCTGCTCGAACGCGTCGCTGGCGGCCTCCGAGGTCTACGCCGCCAACGGCACGGTGATGATCACCGCCGCCTCGGTCGCCGCCAAGCTCACCGACCGGGGCCTGCCGACGATCTTCCGGGTGTGCGGCCGCGACGACGACCAGGCCAAGCTCTCGGCCACCGTGCTCGCGGAGCGGTTCCGCGACAAGAAGATCGCCATCCTCAACGACCTGACGCCGGGCTCGCGCAACCTCGCTGCCGCCACCAAGGAAAACCTCAACCGGATCGGCATCAATGAGGCCATCGCCACCGCCTTCGCGGCGGGCGACGCCGACGACGCGGCCCTGGCCGACCGCCTGAAGGAGGCCGGGATCGCGGTGGCCTATTACGGCGGGGACGCCCGCGAGATGGGCCGCCTCGTGCGGATCTCGGCCGAGCGGGGCTTCAAGCCGCAATGGTTCGGGACCTCCGCCATCGCCACGCAGGAATTCGCCACCATCGCCGGGCCGGCGAGCAACGACGTTCTGATGACCTTCTACCTCGATCCGCGCCGCAAGCCGGAGGCCGCCGCCGTGGTCGCGGCCTTCAAGGCCGAGGGCGTCGAGCCCGAAGGATCGACGATCTACGGCTACGCGGCCCTTCAGGCCCTCGTGGCGGCCGGCAATTTCGCCCATACGGCGGAGTCGAAGCGCATCGCCGCCACCCTGCACGCGGAGCGCTTCGACCTCGTGCTCGGTTCCGTCGGCTTCGACGGCAAAGGCGACGTCACCGCACAGGGCTACGTCCTCTACGTCTGGAACGACGGCACCTTCACGTACGCCAAGTAGTTCTACGCCAAGTAGTTCACTGAACGCGGGTCGTTCTCGCCGCCTCGCGTCCTTCCGGTCGACTTCCGGGCGGCCAACGGAGACATCCGAACGTTTCGGGATCGTTTCCGGCCGTCCGTCGTTCGTGAACGGCGGACGTTCGGGGCGGCGCCGGCCGCAACGGGACGATTCCAGATCGAGCAGCGAGGCGTCATGCCCCCATCCTCCGCACGCCCGACATCCGGGCGCCGTGCTCTCCTCTCCGCAGGCCTCGGCGGCGCGGCGGCCCTCCTGGCCGCGCCCGTGCGGGCCGAGGCGACGCCGGACCTGCGCTGGCGCCTCGCCTGCGCCTTTCCCAGGACCCTCGACATCCTGTTCGGCGCCACCGACATGCTCGCCCGCATCGTCGCCGAGGCCAGCGACGGCCGGTTCCAGATCCAGCCTTCCGGGCCGGGCGAGCCGGTCCCGGCCGAAGGGCTCTTCGATGCCGTGGCCGCCGGCACGGTCGAGATGGGCTACGGCCCGGCGACCCTGGGACTGGCCAAGGATCCGACCTTCGCGCTGGCGACCGCCCTGCCCTTCGGCCTGAACGCCCGCGGCCAGAGCGCCTGGTGGCTCCAGGGCGGCGCCGCCGACCTGTTCGGCGAGATCTTCGCCAGGCACGGGCTGGTCGCCCTGCCGGCGGGCAATACCGGGGCGCAGATGGGGGGCTGGTTCCGCCGCGAGATCAAGGCGCAGACGGACCTCCAAGGGCTGAAGATGCGGATCGGCGGCCTCGGCGGCCAGGTGCTGGCCAAGCTCGGGGTGGTGCCCCAGGCGACTCCGGGGCCGGACATCTACGCCGCCCTGGAATCCAAGGCGATCGACGCCGCCGAGTGGATCGGCCCCTACGACGACGAGAAGCTCGGACTGCAGAAGGTGGCGCCGACCTATCACTATCCGGGATTCTGGGAGGGCGCCTCGACGGTCCATCTCTGGATCCAGGCCGAGGCCTGGAAGGGACTGCCCAAGAGCTACCGGGCGATCCTTCAGGCCGCCGCCGCCCAGGTCCATGCCGACGTCCAGGCGAAGTACGATGCGCGCAACCCGCGCGCCCTGCGCCGCCTCGTGGCGGCCGGGGCGCAGCTGCGCCCGTTCCCGCAGGAGGTGATGGAGACCGCCCTCAAGACCGCCAACGACGTCTATGCCGAGATCGGTTCCAGGAATGCCGACTTCAAGCGCGTCCACGAAGCCATGAAGACCTTCCGGAACGAGGAATACCTCTGGTTCCAGGTGGCGGAATACACCTACGACAATTTCATGATCCGCGCCCGCGCCCGCGGGTGAGGGGCCGGAAAAGAAAAAAGGCCGCTCCGAAGAGCGGCCCGAAGTCTAGGGAGGAAACGCCCAAGGAGGGCAGCAGGACCGCGACGCCATCGCGTTCCCGCAATGCACAATCTGAACCTCTCCCATAAAATTGCAAGGCGGATAGGGCAGCATCCATGTCGCTTTTGGTGCCGCGGCACACATTGCCCTATTTCTGTATCCAAAATGACGCACCCGAGCAGCGGCAAATGCTCATGGCATCGCGCGGCTCCAGCCCCAGATGAGCTTGCATCAAAGGATTGGTCGAATTCAGTTTTCGCGGCTGCGTCTGCTCGGTTCGCGCGGGCAGGCCTGCCCGGGGCGGCCACTCTGCCTCGGGTGCCGGACGGATGCGGCGACCCGACCTTTCACGACGAACCAGGAGACGACGAGCGGCGATGGCGATTCAGGCGGGACGGATCCGACTCCTCAAGGACGCTGAGCCCCGGGCGGAGGGGCGCTACGTGCTCTATCTCCTGCAACAGGCGAATCGCGCGCATGAGAATCCCGCCCTCGAGCTGGCGATCGAGGAAGCCAACCGGCTCGGCCTGCCGGTCCTCGCCTGCTTCGGTCTGCTCGACGGCAAGAACGGGTTTCCGGAGGCCAATGCCCGCCACTACGCCTTCCTGCTCCAGGGGCTCGCCGACGCGGCGTCCGGCCTGAAGGCCCGGGGCATCGGCTTCTGCCTGCGCAAGGCCTCGCCCGCCCAGGTCGCGATCGACCTGGCCAAGGATGCCGCCCTCCTGGTCCTCGACCGGGGCTATCTCGCGATCCAGAAGCGCTGGTACGCCGAGATCGTCGAGGGCGTCGACGCGCGGATCGTGCAGGTGGAGGGCGACGTCGTGGTGCCGGTGGAGGTCGCCTCGCCCAAGCACGAATACGCCGCCCGTACCCTGCGCCCGAAGCTGCACAAGCACCTCGACGACTACGTCGCGCCTCTGACCGCCCGGAAGGTGAAGCACCCGGCGGGGCGCGGCCTTCCGAAGTCCGAGGTGGACATCGCCGATCCGGATGCGGTGCTGGCCGGCATGAGCCTCGACCGCATCGTCGGCCCGGTGCGCCGCTTCACCGGCGGCGAGACCGAGGCGCGCCGGCGCCTCGAGGCCTATCTCGAAGGCCCGTTCGCCGATTATGGCAGCGACCGCAACCGGCCCGAGGCCGGGGCGGCCTCGCACATGAGCCCCTACCTGCATTTCGGGCAGATCTCGCCCGTGGAGATCGTGCTGGCGGTCCGGGCCGCCAAGGCCGGCGGACGCGAGGACAAGGCGGCCTACGTCGAGGAGGTGGTCATCCGCCGCGAGCTGGCGATGAACCACGTCCATTACACGGACGGCTACGACAGCTACGCGCGCGCCGTTCCCGAATGGGCCCGCAAGGCCCTGGCCGAGCATGCCGACGACCCGCGGCCGAAGACCTACACCGAGGCCGAGCTCGCGGAGGGCAGGACGCATGACGTCTACTGGAACGCCGCCCAGGCCGAGATGCGCGAGACCGGCTACATGCACAACCACCTGCGCATGTACTGGGGCAAGAAGATCCTCGAATGGTCGCCCACGCCCGAGGAGGGCTTCGCCCGCACGCTGCGGCTCAACAACCGCTATTTCCTCGACGGGCGCGACGCGAACTCCTTCACCAACGTCGCCTGGGTCTACGGCCTGCACGATCGCCCCTGGGCGCGGCGCAAGATCTTCGGGACGGTGCGCTACCAGAGCGAGAATTCCCTGCGGAAATTCGACGCGAAGGCCTATCTGCGGACCGTCGAGGCGCTCTGCCGGGCGGAGGGCGAGGACAAGGCTTGAGTCTCCCCGGGGTATGCCCCTTGCCTGAAGCCCGCCCGACGCTCCGCCTCCCGAGTTCCCGCCCCGAGCCTTCGATCGCATGCCCTCCACCCGTCCCGCCAAGGTGCCGCGCGTCAAGGTTCTGAGAGCCAAGGTCCGCTCCGGGGTCGTGCCGCGCATGCGGCGCCTGCGCGGGGCCACCCGCGACGCCTTCGGGCTGTGGCGCCATCGTCTCCTGTTCCTCGTCGGCGGCATCGGCGTCGGGCTCGCCGCCGTTCTGATGGCGGGGCTGGCCGATGCGGCCCAGGGCGCCTTCCGGCGCCTGCTCGGCCTCTCGCCCCTGGTGGCCCTCGGCCTGACGCCCTTCGGATTCGCCCTCTGCGCCTGGCTCGCCTGCGCGGTGTTTCCGAACGCGCAGGGCTCCGGCATTCCTCAGGTGATCGCGGCGCGCCAGACCGGCCAGCTCGCTCTGCGCCGCGCCCTCGTCTCCCTGCGTGTCGCGGCGGGCAAGATCGTGGTGATGAGCCTCGGCCTGCTGTTCGGCGCCTCCACCGGGCGCGAGGGGCCCACGGTGCAGGTGGGGGCCGCGATCATGGCGGCCGCCGGTCACCTCACGCCGGAGCGGGTGCCGGGACTGATCCTGGCCGGCGGAGCGGCCGGCGTGGCCGCGGCGTTCAACACGCCGCTCGCCGGCATCGTCTTCGGGATCGAGGAGCTCGGCCGCGCCTACGAGGCCCGCACCGGCGGGCTCATCGTCGCCGCCATCGTGGCGGCCGGCCTGACCGCGATGGCGCTGACCGGCAACTACACCTATTTCGGCACATCCAGCGCCGCCCTGCCCTTCGGGCCGGGCTGGATCGCCGTCCCGGTGATCGGGGCGCTGGGGGGCCTCGCCGGCGGCGGCTTCGCCCGCATCGTCATCCTGTTCGCGCGGGGCCTGCCCGGACGCCTCGGGGCGGCCATCGCCGCGCGCCCCGTCGCCTTCGCGGCCGCCTGCGGCCTCGGGGTCGCCCTCTGCGGTCTCGCCTCGGGCGGCACGGTCTACGGCACCGGCTACGAGGAGGCGCGCGCCCTCCTGCACGGCACCGCGGAACCCCATCCCGACTTCGCGCCGCTCAAGTTCGTCGCGACCCTGCTCTCGGCGATCAGCGGCATTCCCGGCGGCCTGTTCGCTCCATCCCTCAGCGTCGGGGCCGGCCTCGGCGCCGCCCTGCACGGCTGGTTCTCCGGCGTTCCCGTGGCGGCCCTGGTGCTCATCGGCATGGTCGCCTACCTCACCGGCGCCCTGCAGGCGCCGATCACCGCCTTCGTCATCGTCACCGAGATGACCCAGGACCACGCCCTGATGATCCCCCTCATGGTGGCGGCCCTGATCGCCGACGCGGTCTCGAAGGCGGTCTGCCGCGAGGGGCTCTACCACGCCCTGGCCCACCTCCTCCTGGAGCGGGCCGGCACGCAAGCGCGCCCGGTGGCCCCGGCCCGGCCCGGGACCCTATCGTAAAACAGCCGAGCTTGGGCGGAACGCTTGCGGGCGCAGGCGGTTGACGGTCGGTTCCGCGAGCTGGAGTGTTGCGCATGACCCTGTTGAAATGGGCCCTCATCTGTTTCGTGATCTCCCTCATCGCGGGCGGCCTCGGTTTCACCGGCATCGCGTCCGGCGCCGGCTCCCTGGCCCGCATCCTGTTCGGCCTCTTCCTGCTGGTGGCCATCGTCATCGTGGTCGTCGCCTTCGCCATCGGGCAGGCGGTGTTCTAGCGTGAGCCAGGCGATGCCGGAGCGGATCGCCCTCGTCACCGGAGCGACCTCCGGCATCGGCGCGGAGACCGCCCTCGGCCTTGCGCGGGCAGGGTTCCGCGTCGGCCTCGTCGGCCGGGATGCCGACCGCACCGGCCGTACCGCCGCCCGGATCCGGGAATCCGTGCCCGGTGCCGTGATCGACGGCTTCGTGGCCGACCTCGCGTCGCAGGCCGAGATCCGCCGCCTCGCCGGCGAGGTCCGGGCGCGGTATCCGCGCCTGGACGTCCTGGTGAACAATGCCGGCGCGATCTTCGACCGCTACGCCGCGACGGTGGACGGGATCGAGCGGACCTGGGCGCTCGACCACCTCGCCTACCTGAACCTCAGCCTCGAACTCCTCGACCTCCTGAAGGCGAGCGCCCCGGCGCGCATCGTCAGCGTCGCCTCGACGGCGCATCGGCGCGGACGGATCGCCCTCGACGATATCGGCCACGCCAGCCGGTACAGCGCGATCGCCGCCTATTCGCAGGCCAAGCTCGGCAATGTGCTCTTCAGCGCCGCCCTGTCACGGCGGCTCGCCGGCACCGGCGTCACGAGCAACGCCCTCCATCCCGGCGTCATCGCCAGCGGGTTCGCCTCGGGCACCGGCGGCTGGTTCGGCCTCGGCTGGCGCCTGATCCGCCCGTTCCTGTCGAAGCCCGAGGACGGCGCCGCGACGTCGCTGTATCTCGCGACCTCCCGGGACGTCGAGGGCGTGACCGGTCTCTACTTCGATCGGTGCCGGGCCGTGGCCCCCTCGGCTCTCGGCCGGGACACGGCGCTGCAGGAGCGGGTCTGGGCCTTCAGCCTGGGGCAGCTCGGGATGCCGGACATCCCGCCCGCCGGGGCCTGAGGGTCGGTTTCATGCAAACCGCGCATACCCCATCCGACTCGGGAAGCGATTGCATGGTGCGGTGCGACATGGCATTTGGACGCCATGCACCGCGGCGATGGCGTCGCCGCGGTGTGCCCTTCTTGGGCGTTTCCTCCCTAGACTTCGGGCCGCTCCCTCACCGGGGCGGCCTTTTTTCTGTCCAGTGGTTGGGCGTTTTATCTGCGGATTGGCGCCCCGACAAGCACAATTGTGCGCAATCACACCGCGACACGCAGACATTATCCTGCGCCGCCGACATGGGACCGGCGCAGGGCGTCCGGGCTTACCGGACTCTTTGGCCCGACTGAATTCCCGGGCTTACTGAATTCCTGACGTCACGCGGCCGGCGTCTGCACCAGGAAGGCACCGGACAAGGCCTGTCCGATCAAGGCCCGGGTCTCGGCGACGCCGTACAGGGCGATGAACGAGCCGAAACGGGGTCCGCGCGCCTCGCCGAACAGGACGTTGTAGATCGTGCCGAACCAGGCCTGCGAGACGCCGGGGCGCCCGTCCGGGCTCTTGGCCTTGCCCGACAGATCGGGGAAGTGCCGGCGCCCCACCTCGTAGACCACCGCCTGCAGGCCCTCCGGATCGACGGAGCCCTCGTGCGCGGCGAGCGTCGCGGAGAGGTCTTCCAGCGCCGCGCGCTCGGCTTCGGTGGCGGCCCGGTAGGTCTTGGCCGGTCGCACGAGATCGCGGAAATACGCGAGCGCGTGCCCGACGAGGCGCGCGAGCACCGGGTGGGTCTCCGGCCCGACATCCGGATCGTAGCGACGGATGAAGCCCCACAGGACCGCCGGATCCTCGGTGTTGGCCACCGCCGCGAGGTTGAGGAGCATGGCGAAGGTCAGCGCACCGCCCTTGCCGACCGCCTCGGCCGCCGGCGGGTGCCCGGCATGCAGGTGCCAGACCGGATTGCCGAGCTTCTGCGCCGGCTCCTGGGTCGGATACTTTTCCAGGAAGCTCAGGTAGTCGTCGACCTGGCGTGGGATCATCTCCACGAACAGGCGCTTGGCCTCGCGCGGCTTGTTGTACATGAACAGCGCCAGGCTGTCGGCGGTGCCGTAGACCAACCAGTCGTCGATCGAGAGGCCGTTGCCCTTCGACTTGGAGATCTTCTTGCCGTCCTTGTCGAGGAAGAGCTCGTAGTTGAACCCCTCCGGCGGCTCGGCCCCCAGGGCGCGCGCGATCTCGCCGGAGAGCTTGACGGAATCGATCAGGTCCTTGCCCGCCATCTCGTAGTCGATGCCCAGCGCCACCCAGCGCATGGCCCAGTCGGGCTTCCACTGCAGCTTGGCGTGGCCGCCCGTCACCGGGGTCTCGTAGCCCTCGCCGGTCTTCGGATCGCGCCAGACCAGGGTGCCGGCCGAGACCCGGACCTCGTCGATGGCCACCTGCATCACCTCGCCGGTGACCGGGTGGATGGGCAGGAACGGCGAATAGCTCGCCGAGCGCTCGGCCCGCAGCGACGGCAGCATGATCGCCATCACCGCGTCGTAGCGCTCCAGCACCGTGAGCAGGGCCGTGTCGAACACGCCCGCCCTGTAGCACTCGGTGGCCGAGCGGAACTCGTAGTCGAAGCCGAAGGCGTCGAGGAAGCGGCGCAGTTCGGCGTTGTTGTGGGCGCCGAAGCTGTCATGGGTGCCGAACGGGTCGGGCACGCGGGTCAGGGGCTGGTTCAGGGCACCGATCAGCAGGGGCTTGTTCGGCACGTTGTCCGGCACCTTGCGCAGGCCGTCCATGTCGTCCGAGAACGCGATCATCCGGGTCGGCACGCTGTCGTTGGTGAGAACCCGGAAGGCGTGGCGCACCATGGAGGTCCGCGCGACCTCGCCGAAGGTGCCGATATGCGGCAGGCCCGAGGGCCCGTAGCCGGTCTCGAACAGGACCTCCGCTTTCGGGCGACGTTCCAGCCGCGCCACGAGCTTGCGCGCCTCCTCGAAGGGCCAGGCCGCGGCGGTGGCGGCCGCCGCAATGAGATCGGGGTCGGAGGGAAGCGGGGACGGCATGGGGCCAGCGTCAGTTCTGCAAGGATGTCGGGACGGGTGATCGCGAAGGCCGGCACCGTAGGGAGGGCGACCGGGAGGGTCAACGCGTGCCTGCGCGGCCGCGACGGCGACACCGTTCCGCGGATCCGGCGCCGGTCCGGCCCTTCGATCGCCGATCTCCGGAGGCAGGACGGCTCGATGCTCGACCGGGCATCGGCATCGGCTGCCGATGCAACCTTTGCAGACCTGAGACGAGCCGGGCGCAGCCCCGGAGGCGGCCCGGCTTCACACCGTTGCCGTGTCCACCTGCGAGACGTCGGCCCGTCCCGCTGCGCGGCCCCGGCCGGCCTGCCCGAAAGGCGTCATGACCTCAAGCTCGACGATCACGAGCGCCGCGCCCGCCGCGCGCCGCCTCGCACGCGCGGCCGGCCCCGTCGAGGCGCGCGCGACCCGGCTCCTGTTCCTCGTCGTCGGCTTCGGCGTCGCGGCCTGGGCGCCCCTGGTGCCCCTCGTGAAGGCGCGGGCGGGCCTCGACGACGGCACCCTCGGCCTGCTTCTCCTCTGCCTCGGCGTCGGGTCGCTCGCCACCATGCCGATGGCGGGCGCCCTGGCCGGGCGCTTCGGCACCCGCCCCGTGCTGGCCGCCGCCGTGCTCGTCACCGGGGCGGCTCTGGTGACCCTGTCGCGCGCCGCCGGCCTGCCCGTCCTCGCCGTGGCTCTCACCGCGCTCGGGATCGGCCTCGGCCTCCTCGACTGCCTGATGAACCTGCAGGCGGTGGTGGTGGAGCGCCGGGCCGGACGGCCGATGATGTCGGGCTTCCACGGCCTCTACAGCCTCGGCTGCATCCTGGGCGCGGCCGGCTTCAGTGCCCTCCTGAGCCTCGGCCTGGAGCCAGCGGTCGCGACCCTGGTGGTGGTGGTCGCCATCGCGGTCGCCTTCCTCGCCGCCCTGCCGGGCATCCTGCCGGCGATGGCGGAGGGACCCCGAGGCCCGGCCTTCGCCCGGCCGCGGGGGCCGGTGCTCCGCATCGGGCTCCTGTGCTTCGTGGTCTTCCTCACGGAGGGCTCGGCCCTCGACTGGAGCGGCGTCTTCCTGATCCAGGAGCGCGGCCTCGATCCGGCCCGCGCCGGCCTCGGCTATGCGGCCTTCTCGCTGTCGATGACGGTGGGCCGCCTGACCGGCGACGCGCTCGTGCGCCGGATCGGACGCCGCCGCATCGTCGTCCTGGGCGCGCTCCTGTCGGCGGCCGGCCTCGGCCTCGCCACCGCCGTACCCCTCTGGCCGGTGACGCTCCTCGGCTACGCCCTCGTGGGGGCGGGCTGCGCCAACATCGTGCCGGTCCTGTTCACGGCCGCCGGCCGCCAGGAGGCGGTGCCCGCCGCCCTCGCGATCCCGGCCGTGACAACCCTGGGCTATGCCGGCGTTCTCGCCGGCCCCGCCGCCATCGGGCTCCTCGCCCACGCCACCAGCCTGACCCTCGCCTTCCTCGCGGTGGCCGCCCTCCTCCTCGCCGTCGCGGCCGGCGCCCGGCGCCTGCGCCCCTGAGGAGGCCGACGGTCCCGGCCAGGAGAAGCGGATGCCGCCGTCGCGCAGGCCCGCCTGCACGAGCTCGACGCCGCCCGACCGGGCCATCCCTTCGAGCCGGTGGTCACGGTCTTCGCGGCGCGCGGACAGCCGCTCGCGTCACCGCCCGATCGCCGCGCGGCCGCCGCCGGTGCACCGGTCGTTCAGAACGGACTCACCGGGAAGAACCGCAGGTACAGCTCGGCATATTTCCCCTCGTCCCACAGGCGTTGGAGCGCGTCGTCCAGCGCCCGCGACAGGACCGGGTCGTCGGGGCGGGTAACGAGGCCGATGCCCTCGCCGAAGTAGCGGTTCTCGAGGTAGTCGCCGCCCGTGAAGGCGCAGCATCCCGCGGCGTCGACGCCGCCGATCCAGAGGGCGAGGTTCAGGCCGTCCGCGAAGACGTAGTCGACCTCGCCCCGGCGCAGCGCCCCCTCGGCCGTCGCGAGATCGGTGAAGTCCTTGGCCGCTGCTTTCGGGAAGAACGCCTTCAGGTAGGCCGCGTGCGCGCTGCCGCCGACCACGCCGACGCTCCGGTCCGCGAGGGCGGTCGCCGAGGGGGCGGGCAGGCCCTTGTCGGTGCGGGCGGCGAAGCGCGCCGGCCAGCGGAAATACGGCCGTGTCGCCAGAAAGCGCGCGCGCAGGGCCGGGGTCAGCGGGATCGCTGCGGCGACGACGTCGCCCTGCCGGTCGGCCAGGGCATCGAGCAGGGTGTCGAAGCGCCGGGCCTGGACCGTGCAGGTCATGGCCAGGCGCTCGCAGACCGCCCGGGCGAGTTCCACCACGAAGCCCGTGGGGGTGCCGTCCGGGCCGGCGAAGTGAAGGGGCGGGAAATCGTCGTCGGTGAGAAAGCGGACCGTGCGCGCGCTCGGCTGGGTCTCCATGCGCTCCTGGCGCGCGCGCGGATTCCAGAAGTTGGGGATCGTCACGCCCTCCGCTCGGGCCGGCGGAGCGGCGGCGAGGCACGCCAGCGCCGCCAGTGCACAAGCCGCGTCCCAGCCCCGGAGCCGCCTTGCCTTTCGGCGGATAACCGCAGAAGTTGTTCTGGTGGCGCGCGGGTTGCGCGTGGAAACGGACTGGCTCACGGCCCTCCCCTAGCACATCCGCGGGCCGCCGGGAGGCCGCGCGCGGTGTCGCTCCTTGGTTTCGGCACCTCCGATGAACGGCCCGCCTCGCTGCCGCCCGAAATCGCGTTCCTCGCGCGCCAGGGGTTCGATCCGGGCCTCCTGGCACAGGCCGCCGCGCTGGCGCGGGCCTGCGGAAGCGACGCCGCCACGGCGCTCATCCATGCCGACCTGATCACCGAAGAAGCCTATTACCGTGCCCTCGCCGCCGCCCTCGGCGTCCCGTTCCTCGCCGGTGATCTCCGCCTCGGCGAGGACACGCATTTTCCCGACAGTCTCGTGGCCGGGATCGCGCCTCTCTGCCCGAGTGGTTCCCGGGCGTTCCACGGACCTCGCACGGTTCGCGCCCCGCGTGGGGCGGCCATCGCGGCGCTGCTGCGGAGGGGGACCCGTTCGGCCATCACCACGCCGCGGGCCCTGCAGGCGGCGGTCTTCGCCGCCAATCCGGCGGGCATCGCGGCCTACGCCGCCGATACGCTCCAGCGTCACAGGCCCGATTGGGCGCTGGAGGCCGGCAGCCAGGCGCCACGCCTCGCCATCGTTGGCCTCGTCGTCGGCGCCGTTGGCCTCGTCGCCGGGCTGATCCCCGGGGCCGTCCTGATCGGCGCCTGGACGCTGGTGCAAGTCGGCTTCCTGGCCATGGTGACGGTCCGCATCGCCGCCGTCAGCGTCGAGGCCGAGGCGGCACCCGAGGTGCCGCTGCCGGACACCGCCCTGCCGGTCTACACCGTACTGGTGGCTCTCCACCGGGAGGCCCGGGTGGTGCCCCGCCTCGTGGCGGCCCTCTCGCGCTTCGACTACCCGGCGGCCAAGCTCGACCTCAAGCTGGTGATAGAGGCCGACGACCGCGAGACGGATGCGGCGCTCGGGGCGGCCGGCCTCCCGGCCCGGTTCGAGGTCGTCCGGGTGCCGGCGGGCCTGCCGCGCACCAAGCCGCGCGCCCTCAACGCCGCCCTGCCCCTGGCGCGGGGGGCCTGCCTCGTGGTCTACGATGCCGAGGACGTGCCCGATCCGGGGCAGCTCCGCGCCGCCGCGACCCGCTTCGCCCGCGCCTCCCGCACCACCGCCTGCCTGCAGGGCCGCCTCGTCATCGACAACATGGACGACGGGCGCCTCACCCGCTGCTTCGCCATCGAGTACGCGGCCCTGTTCGACGTCCTGATCCCCGCCCTCGCCTCCTGGTGCGTGCCGATCCCCCTCGGAGGTACGTCGACGCATTTTCGCACCCGCGTCCTGCGCGAGCTCCACGGCTGGGATGCCTGGAACGTCACCGAGGATGCCGATCTGGGCATCCGCCTCGCGAGGGCGGGCTATCGCGTCGGCGACCTGCGCAGCGACACCCTGGAGGAGGCGCCGCGCACCGTCCGGTCCTGGCTGCACCAGCGCACCCGCTGGATGAAGGGTTTTCTGCAGACCAGCCTCACCCATGCGCGGACGCCGCGCCGGACCGCGCGGCAGCTCGGCGTTCTCGGGACCTTCTGCGCCGTCGCCCTCGTGCCCGGGACCGTGATCTCCGCCCTCGCCTATCCCTTCCTGATGGGGCGGGCGGCCTACGATTTCGCGGCCTTCGTATGGAACGGCTTCCCAGCGCCCGGTGGCTTCTGGGCGAACTTTCCCACCGGCGCCGCCGTCACGCTGTTCGTCGCCGGACTGCTCGCCATGCTGCTGCCGGCAGCCCTCGGCTGCGTCCGGCGCAACTGGTTCGATCTGCTCGCATTCGTGCCGTGGATGCCGGTCTACTTCCTGCTCATCAGCCTCGCCGCCTGGTCCGGTCTGTACGAACTCGTCCGTGCGCCCAACCGCTGGAACAAGACAGAACACGGCCTCGCGCGCACCTCCCGCACCGGCGCGCTGCGCGCGGAGTGAGGGCCGGACTTGACCATCGCCTCCACCGCCCGGGTGTTTGAGCCTACGGTTGCCGAAGTATTAATTTGGACGCATCGGAGTCCACGTCGATAGCACGATCCATCCACGCCGAGTCGCCGCTGCGGCCTCGGTGAACGCTACGCCCGCCGCGAGTATCAGGAAGAGGACGAGCAGTATGAAGCGGTTTTCTTCTTCCGGTACGTTGTCTGTTTCACTTCGGGCCATTGCCGTTCTCCGGGCGGGCGACTGCATGCGTATCGCAATCGACCGGCCACGAAGGTGTGAACGCTTTGTCCGACGACCTTTGCTTGGCGGTCTGGTCAGCCCAGTTCCAGCGCTGCGAGCGTGTCGGCCACCCGCTGGCGCGCCTCCCCTCCCAGCAGCAGGATCGGGCGCGGCGGCTCCGCCCGGCAGAGACCGAGGAGGTCGGCACAGGCGTAGATCACCCGCAGGCTCGAATAGGTCCGGAACAGGTCCCAGAGCGGCTCGAGCCGGGCATTGAGGCGGCGCGCCTCGGTGGCGTCTCCCGCGTCGACCGCCCGAACGATCGCCAGGGCGGTGTGCGGAAACAGCCCGGCGAGGACGCTGTACCAGGCCTCGCCGCCCGCCAGCAGCGTCGCGACGGCGTTCCAGTCGCCGCTGTAGCCGAGGGAGAACCCGGCCGGCACCACGGCGCGCAGCGCCGCGACGTGCTCCGCCGCCCCAGCCGGCTCCGGGGCCGGGCTCTTGATCGCGACGATTCCCGGAACCCGGGCGAGGCGGCCGGTGAGGGCCGGGGTGAAGCGGAAATGGGTCGTGCCGGGATTGTCGTAGAGGCAGAGCGGCAGGCCGGATTCCCGTGCCACGGTCTCGCAGTGCACGAACACCTCGTCCTCGGTCAACGGCGTGTAGGACATCGCCGCCAGGAGGCCCGCCTCGGCCCCGGCGCCCTTGGCGTCCTGGGCCATCCGCACCGCCTCGTCGGTGCGCAGGGCGCCGACTCCGACGAGGACCGGCAGGCGGCCCGCCGCCACTTCGACGGCAGCTTCCACGGCCCGGCGGCGCTGGTGGCGCGCGAGGAACGGATAGGTGCCGGTGCTGCCCAGCAGGCCGATCGATCCGACGCCGGCCGCGACCAGGGGATGCAGCAGGGCGCGCAGGGCGCCGAGATCGACCTGGCCGTCGGCATTCGAGGGCGTGATCGGGAAGGCCGACAGGATGGTCATGGTCGCTCCGGGGGCAGGCGAGACGGGAGGCGGCAGCCCCGGTCGTCAGTTCCGAAGGCTTACAGCATCTCGGTGGTCAGAGCATTTTGGCGAGTTCGCCCGCCGCCTCTTCGGGCGGGCGGGCAAGGTTCAGGGCGTTCAGGAAGCGGTTCTGGCCGTTCATCACGTAGACGAGGGCGGTATGCTCCATGGTGTAGTCGCCGTCCTTGGTCGGGACCTTCCGGACATAGGCCCGGTAGGCCTTCACCGCCGCGTTCACCTCCTCGGGCGAGCCGGTCAGACCGACGATGCGCGGGTCGAAGCTCGCCAGATAGGTCTTCAGGGCGGCCGGCGTGTCGCGCTCGGGGTCGACCGCGATGAACAGCGCCCGGGTGTCCCGGCCCTTCGGCCCGAGGGCCTGGAGCACGTCGCCGATCTGCTGCAGCGTGGTCGGGCACACGTCGGGGCAGTGGGTGAAGCCGAAGAACACGAGATGCGTCCGCCCCGCATAGTCGCGTTCGGTGACGCGCTGCCCGTTCTGATCGGTCAGGGTGAAGGGTCCGCCGACGCTGCTCGTCCCGGCCTCCTGGGTCTTCGGGGCGAGCACCAGGAAGGCGGCGACGCAGAGTCCCACGAGGCCGATCGCGAAGGCGAGAAGGGGCAGGAGCGTGCGACGCATGGGACGGCCTTGCAGTCGAGGGACGAGGCGGCTTCAGACCACAGGCGCCGCGCCCCGGCAATCCACCAAACCGTCGCCGCCGAACTGTCGCCACCGAACCTTGGCCGGACGGGCTCAGCCGGGTTGCGGCTCGTCCGTGCCCGGCTAGATTGGGCGCCGATCCTACGCCAGGGCCGCGCGCTCGCGCCGATGCCTCGGCTCGGAGCGTGCCGGCACGTGTTCCGCTGACCCCCCTTGCCCTCAGATCGCGCGCTTGCCCGGCTCGATCGCGGCGATCGCCACCTGGGTGCCCAGGCGGCGCAGGGCCTCGCCCACCATCAGCAGGGCGGGTCCCTCGTGGCCCGAGGCCTCGACCCGGTCGGCGAGGTCGGCGGCGCCGGCCTCCACCACCTGCTGGTTCGGGCGGGTGGCGTTGAAGACGAGCAACGCCGGGGTCGACGGCGCGAGGCCCTCGGCGATCGCCCGCTCCAGCAGCACGCCGAGGGTCTTCTTCGGCATGTAGACCACGGTGGTGACGCTCGGGTCGGCCAGGGCGCCCCAGTTCAGGTCCTCCGGCAGGACGCCGCGCCGGTCGTGGCCGGTGACGTATTGCAGGCGCCGCGCCGCGTCGCGGTTCGTCAGCGAGACGCAGAGCGAGGCCGCCGCCCCTTGCGCCGCCGAGACGCCCGGAACCACGCTGACGGGGATGCCGGCGGCCCGGCAGGCCTCGATCTCCTCGCCGGCCCGGCCGAACACCAGGGGGTCGCCGGATTTCAGGCGCACGACCTGCTTGCCGGATTTGGCGAGTTGCACCATCAGCGCGTTGATGTCGTCCTGGCGGCAGGACGGGCCATGCCCGGTCTTGCCCACCAGCATGGTGCGGGCCTCGCGCCGGGCATAGTCGAGGATCTCGGGCGCGACGAGGTCGTCGTACAGGATCACGTCGGCGTTCCGCAACGCGCGCAGGGCCTTGAGGGTGAGGAGCTCGGCATCGCCCGGGCCGGCGCCGACCAGCGTCACCGCCCCGCCCTTCGGGGCGGCCTCGGTCTGGCCCAGGAGCTCGGCGAGATCCTGGTCCGTGGGGATGCGGTCGGGCTCGGCGAAGGCGCGGTCGGTGAAGCGCTCCCAGAAGGCGCGGCGGTCTGAGAAGCCGTGGAAGCGGCTGGTGACCTCTTCGCGCCAGTCGCGTGCGGCGCCGATCCAGGCCTTGAACCCACGCGGCAGCATGCCCTCGATCCGGGCGCGCACGGTCTGGCCGAAGACCGGGGCGGCCCCCTCCGTCGAGATGCCCACCACCATGGGCGAGCGATTGACGATGGCGCCGAACTTCACGTCGCAGAGATGCGGCCGGTCGACCGCGTTGACGATGGCGCCGGTCGTCCGGGCGGCGGCCACGAAGGCGATGCAGTCGGCCTCGTCCTCCATGGCACCGATGCAGAAGGCAGCGCCTGCGAGGTCTTCGGCCTGCCACTGGCGCTCGTGCAAGGCGACGGAGCCCGCGACGATCTCGCCCGGCACGGCCCGCAGCTCTTCGCTGGGCTCGGGCGCGTAGACGTCCACGTGGGCCCCGGCCGCGGCGAGCAGCTTCACCTTCCAGGGGGCGCCACCGTTGGAGCCGGCCAGCACCGCGCGCTTGCCGTGCAGCGGCACGAAGACGGGAAGGACAGCCAGGGGCTCCAGGCCGGCCGGGCCGGCGCCACCGGCCGGATCGATGCCGGCGGGCCGGGTTTCGCGGGGGGTACGGGGCGTGCTCATGATGCTCGGAGATGGGGGTCGATTCGGCCCAAATTGAGCCTATGCGGCGTTGCGTGCAAGCGCCTCGGGCAGCAGCTTGCGGATCTCGGGGATGCACGAGCCGCAATTCGTGCCGGCCTTGCAGGCGGCGCCCACCGCCTCGACGGTGCCGGCCCCGGCAGCGATGACCCCCGCGATGATGTCGAGGCCGACCCCGTGGCAGGCGCACACGGTGGGACCGGCCGAGGCGGTCTCGGCGCGGCCCGACAGGAGGGCGCGCCGGGCCGAGGCCTCCGGGGCCGGCTCCGCGAACAGGGCCTTGGCCTCGTCCCAGACTGGGCGCGCCTCGGCCGGTCCGAGCGCCAGGCAGGCGACGAGGCGATCGGCCTCGTAGACGGCGCAGCGGTAGCGCCCGCGGGCGTGGTCGGCATACTCGGCGAGCTCGAGGCCCTGGAACAGGCCGCGCATCATCAGCGCCACCGCGCGGGAACTCTCCTGCGTGGCGAATTGCAGGCCCGAGCCGCCGGAGATCGTGGCCCTGGCCCACCACCAGCCCTCGGGCAGGGTCTGCTCGCCGCGGGTCAGGAGGAAGCCGCGGTTGCGGTAGGGCACCGGTGCGATTCCGGCCGGCGTCGCCTTCAACTCGGGCTGTCCCGAGACCGGGTCGGGCACGCCGCGCACCAGGGCGCCGACGCGGGCGTCGGAGGCGGTGGCCGCGCTCCAGTGGAAGGCGGCGAACAGGTTGCCCGGCCGCACGGCGTCGGTGACCATCGCCTCAAGGGTGGCGGTGCCGTGCGGGGTGGCGATCCGGGCCAGATCGCCCTCCTTCAGGCCCAGCGGAGCGGCATCGTCGGGATGGATCTCCACGAAGGGCACGGAGCGGTGCGCCGAGAGGCGCTGGCTCTTTCCCGTCCGCGTCATCGTGTGCCAGTGATCGCGGACGCGGCCGGTGTTGAGGACGAGGGGGTAGGCCTCATCAACCGCTTGGGCGAGCGCCGGAGCCTGCACGGCCACGAAGCGGGCGCGCTTGTCGAAGGTGTAGAACTGGCCGTCCGCGAAGAGCCGGGCCTTGGCCTTGCCCCGCCTGGGCAACGGCCATTGCAGCGGGGCGCTCGTCGCATAGGCCGCATCGGCCATGTCGCTGACGGCGCCGATGTCGAAGTCGCGGGTGCCGTTGTTCTCGAAGGCCGAGAGGCTGGCATGCTCGCGGAAGATCGCGGCGGGGTTCGCATAGGCGAAGGCTTCGGCGTGGCCGAGGCGCTTGGCGACGTCGCAGACGATCTGCCAGTCGGCCCGGGCCTCGCCGGGCGGTTTCAGGAAGCTGCGCTGGCGCGAGATCCGGCGCTCGGAATTCGTCACCGTTCCGTCCTTCTCGCCCCAGGCCAGGGCCGGGAGCAGGACGGTCCTGCGTCCCGTCGCCCGGGCGCTGTCGCTGTCGGCCACCGCCTCCGAGACGACGTAGAGGTCGAGGGCCTTCAGGCTCTCGCGGATCCGGTCGGCGCGCGGCATCGACACGATCGGGTTGGTGCCCATCACCCACAGGGCCTTGATCTTGCCGCGCTCGATCGCCTCGAACAGGGCGACCGCCTTCATGCCCTCGCCGGTGATGATGTTGGGCGCCGACCAGAAGCGGCGGACCCGGTCCACCTCCTCGGGGGTGAAGTGCATGTGGGCGGCCAGCATGTTGGCCAGTCCCCCGACCTCGCGCCCGCCCATGGCGTTGGGCTGGCCGGTCAGCGAGAAGGGGCCCGCCCCGGGCAGGCCGATGCGGCCGGTGGCGAGGTGGCAGTTGATGATCGCGTTGCCCTTGTCCGTGCCCTGCGCCGACTGGTTCACCCCCTGCGAGAAGGCGGTGACCACCCGCTTCGTGCGGGCGAACAGCTCGAAGAAGCGCGCCACGTCGGCCTCGGACAGGCCGGTGGCGGCGGCGGTGGCGGGAATCGTCGGCGCGATGGCGCGCGCCCGCTCCAGGGCGCCGTCGAGGCCGCTCGTGTGGTCGAGGACGAAGCGGTAATCGAGGGAGCCGGTGCTGGCGAGATGCACCAGCAGGCCGGAGAACAGGGCGGTGTCGGTGCCGGCCTTCAGGCCGAGGAAGAGGTCCGCCTCCTCGCCGGTCTGGGTGCGGCGGGGATCGATCACCACCAGCTTGGTGCCGCGCTTGGCCCGTGCGTCGACCATCCGGCGGAACAGGATGGGGTGGCACCAGGCGGTGTTCGACCCCACCAGGACGATGAGATCGGCCTCCTCGAGATCCTCGTAGCAGCCCGGCACGGTGTCCGAGCCGAAGGCGCGCCGGTGGGCGGCGACCGCGCTCGACATGCAGAGGCGCGAGTTGGTGTCGACGTGCGGCGTACCGAGGAAGCCCTTCGCCAGCTTGTTGGCGACGTAATAATCCTCCGTGAGAAGCTGGCCCGAGAGGTAGAACGCGATCGCGTCCGGCCCGTGCCGCTCGGCGATGCGGCGCAGGGACCCCGCCACGGTGCCGAGCGCCGATTCCCAGCTCGCGCGGGCGCCGTCCACCTGCGGGTGAAGCAGGCGGTTGTCGAGGGAGAGCGTCTCGCCCAGCGCCGAGCCCTTGGAGCAGAGCCGGCCGAAATTGGCCGGGTGTGCGGTGTCGCCGGCGATGTCCGCGCCGCCCTGCCCATCCGGCGTGGCGAGCACGCCGCAGCCGACGCCGCAATAGGGGCAGGTGGTCTTGACGGCGGCGGTCGGTGCCTGGACGTGCGCGGTCATGGCGTGTGCCTCGGCGGGTTTTTTGGTCTTGGGGTTGGAGGCAAGAGACGGGCCTGAAGGACGCCGCCGATCCCTCCCCCGCAGTGGGGGAGGGTTGAGGTCGCGCTCAGTACACGTCGGCCTGATACCGCCCGGTCTTCTTCAGGTGGGCGAGGTAGGCCACCGCCTCGTCCGGGTTCTTGCCGCCGTGGCTCCCGGCCACATCGATGATCGCCCGCTCCACGTCCTTGGCCATGCGCTTGGCGTCGCCGCAGACGTAGAAATGCGCGCCGCCCTCGAGCCACTTCCACAGCTCCGCGCCGTTCTCGCGCATGCGGTCCTGGACGTAGGTCTTCTCGGCGCCGTCGCGGGACCAGGCCAGCGACAGGCGGGTGAGGCACTTCTTGTCCTTCAGGGCGTTCAGCTCGTCCTTGTAGAAGAAGTCGCTGGCCTGCTTCTGGTGGCCGTAGAACAGCCAGTTGCGGCCCGGCGCCTGCGTGGCGTCGCGCTCGCGCAGGAAGGCGCGGAAGGGCGCGATGCCGGTGCCCGGGCCGACCATGATGACGTCCTTGCCCAGATCCTCCGGCAGGGCGAACCCATGGGCCTTCTGCAGGTAGACCTTGACCTTCATGCCCTCGGGGATGCGCTCGCCGAGATGGGTCGAGGCGACGCCGAGGCGCAGGCGCGAGCGGTGGCTGTAGCGCACCGCGTCGACCGTGAGCGAGACCCGGCCCGGATCGGCCTTGGGCGAGGACGAGATCGAGTAGAGCCGCGGCTGCAACTCGTCGAGCGCTTCCAGGAAGACCTCGGCATCGGGGCGTGCGCCCGGGAACTTGTGGAGCGCGCCGAGCACGTCGAGATGGGCGGCGTCGCCGTCCGGGTCCTCGCCGGCGGCGAGGGCCTGGGCCTTCCTGCGGGCCTCGCCCGAGGTGAGAAGCGAGAGCAGCTGGTAGAGTCCGTCGGGCGCGCCGCCGAGGGCATAGTCGGTCAGCAGCCGGTCGCGCAGGGTCTTGCCCCCGATCTTGCGCTCGGGCCGCGCGCCGAGTTCGGCGATGACCGCGTCGACCAGGGCCGGGGCGTTGGCCGGGAACAGCCCGAGGGAATCGCCGACCACGTAGTCGATCGGCGTGCCGGTGAGGTCGATCTCGATGTGCCAGGTTTCCTTCTCGCCGCCCGGCGCATTGAGGCGCGTGCGCGAGACGAAGGACGCCTCCACGGGGTTCTCCCGGCAGTAGCCGAGGGGGCCGAGTTCGGGAGCGGCCTTGGGCGCGGAATCCTCGGACGTCTTCGGCGCGCCGCCGCCGGCGCCGAACTCCTCTTCGAGCTTCTTCAGCATCCGGAGCGTGTCCTTGCCGCCGGGCTGGCACAGGTTCAGGCGCTCCTCGTTCTTGAGGAAGATGGCGTTCGCGTAGTCGGCGCAGTTGTAGCCGCACTGGCCGCAATCCTGCTGCGCCATGGCGGCCATCAGCTTCTGCGCCTCGGGCCGCTCCTTGGCCATCTCCATGCGCTCCGGCAGCGGCAGGGAGGGGTCGTGCCAGGGCGCGTCGTCGTTGTCGGCGAGTTTCGGCGCGCCGCCCGCCGGCGCATCACCGGGCGCGAGGGCGGTGGCACCCTCGACGGCGGGACCCAGCAACGCCGCGAAGTAGCCCGAGAGCCAGGCGCGCTGGTCCGGGTCGAAGGGGGCGGTCTCGGGAATGAGGACCAGGGGGGGCGTGACGTGCTCGCTCATGCGGCGGCCTTCAGGACGGGTTGCTCTTCGGCGATGTTGCGCAGGGATTCGGGGCCTGTGCGGGCGGTGAAGGCCTGGAAGCTCTCCTGCGGGCCTTGGCGGTTCGCGAGGTAGCTGCGCAGCAGGGCCTCGATGCGGGTCGGGCAATCCTCGGCCTTCACGGCCTTCCAGATCTCGGTGCCGATCTTTGGGGAATCGCCGAAGCCGCCGCCGACGACGATGTCGTAGCCCTCGACGGTGTCGCCCTCTTCCGAAACCACGACCTTGGCCCCGATGAGCCCGATGTCGCCGATGTAGTGCTGGGCGCAGCTATGGTGGCAGCCGGTGAGATGGACGTTCACTGGCACGTCGAGTTCCTTGAGGTTCGCCTCGATGTAGTCGGCGATGACCAGGGCGTGGCCCTTGGTGTCGGAGGCGGCGAACTTGCAGCCGCGGTTGCCCGTGCAGGCGACGAGGCCGGCGCGGATGCTCGACGCCTCCGTGGTGAGACCCAGGGCGGCGACCCGCGCCTGGACCTCGGACACCTTGGCGTCGGGCACGCCGGAGAACAGGAAGTTCTGCCAGACCGTCATGCGGATGGCGCCGTCGCCGCACTCGGCGGCGATCTTCGCGAGATCCCGCATCTGGTCGGTGGTGAGCTTGCCCACGGGCAGGATCACGCCGATCCAGTTCAGGCCGTCCTGGACCTGGCGGTGGACGCCCACATGGGCGAAGCGGTCCATCGGTCCGCGCGGGGCCACGTGGGCCGGGTCGACCCGGTCGAGCTTGTAGCCCAGCACGTCCTCGACGGCGGCGAGGTACTTGTCGAAGCCCCAGGCGTCGAGGACGTACTTCATCCGGCTCTTGTTGCGATTGGTGCGGTCACCGTTCTGGATGAAGACGCGCAGGATCGCGTCGGCGACCTTGTTGCAATCCTCCGGCTTCAGCACGACACCGGTGTCGCGGGCCAGATCCCGGTGGCCCGAGATGCCGCCCAGCACGAGGCGCATCCACACGCCCGGGGCGACGCTCGCGCCCTCCAGCACGTGCACGGCCTGGAAGCCGATGTCGTTGGTCTCTTCCAGCACCGGCATCACGCCGCCGCCGTCGAAGGCGACGTTGAACTTGCGCGGCAGGCCGAACAGCGAGCGGTCGTTGAGGATGTGGTTGTGCCAGGACTTGGCGAGGGGGCGCGTGTCGAGCAGTTCCTGCGCGTCGATACCGGCCACCGGCGATCCGGTGACGTTGCGGATGTTGTCGGCGCCCGCACCGCGTGCGGTGAGGCCGAGATCGATCAGCCCGTCGAGGAAGGGCTGGCCGTGCTCCGGGGTGATTTCGCGGACCTGCAGGTTGGCGCGGGTGGTGACGTGGCTGTAGCCGCCGCCATGGGCGTCGGCCAGGTCCGCGATGCCGGCGAACTGCCAGTGGTGCAGGATGCCGTTGGGGATGCGCAGGCGGCACATGTAGGAGTTCTGGGCCGGCGCCACCCAGAACAGGCCGTGATAGCGCCAGCGGAAATTGTCCTCGGGCTTCGGGCCCTTGCCCGTCGCGGCCTCCGCGATGAGCCGGTTGTGCCCGTCGAATGGGTTCTCGGCCCGCTTCCACTTCTCCTGCTCGCAGAGCTTGCCGCCGGCCTTGATCGTGGCGTCCTGCGCCTTGATGTGGATCGCGTCCGGGCCGGTGGGCTCGGCCGGCGGGGCGGAGGCACCGGTCCCGAGGGCGAGACCGCCGGTCATCCGCGCGGCGGCGATGCCGGAGGCGAAACCTTCGAGGTAGCGCTTCTGCTCGGCGTTGAATGCGTCGGCCATGGCTAGGCTCCTCACGCTGCGAGGGGTTGGGGTGCGGGCGCGACGGGGCGCCCGAACATGAGATCGTCGCGATGTTCGGCGATGGAGGCGCCGGTGCGGATGAGCTCCTTGCACCAGCCCTGCTCCGCGATGTCGCCGACGAAGACCGCGCCGAGGAGGCGATCCTCGGCGACGACGAGCTTGCGGTAGAGGCCGAGGCCGGGATCCGACATCAGCACGGTCTCGGCACCCTCCGGCGCCTCGATCTGGCCGGCGGAGAAGACCGGGAGACCCGAGACCTTGAGGCTCGTCGACAGGGACGTGCCGGTGTAGGCCGCCTCTTCGCCGACGAGGTGGCGGCTCAGGGTCTCGGCCTGCTCGTAGGCGGGCTCCACGAGGCCGTAGACCATGCCGCGGTGCTCGGCGCACTCGCCCAGCGCGTAGATGCGGGCATCCGACGACTGCATCCTGTCGTCGACCTTGATGCCGCGCGCGGTCTCGATCCCGGCATTCTGGGCCAGCCCCACATTGGGACGCACGCCCACCGACATCACCACGAGGTCGGCGGGCAGCACGGTGCCGTCGGACAGGACCAGCCGTTCGACCCGGCCCGTGCCCTCGACCGCAGCGGTATCGGCCTTGAGCAGCACCTTCACGCCGCGTGCCTCCATGGCGCGCTTCACGAGGCCGGCGGCGGCGTGGTCGAGCTGGCGCTCCATCAGCCGGTCCATGACGTGCAGGAGCGTGGTCTCGACGCCGAGCCGCGCGAGGCCGACGGCGGCCTCGAGGCCGAGGAGCCCGCCGCCGATCACGATGGCCCTGGCATGCGCGACGGCTGCCCGGCGGATGGCGGCGACGTCCGCGAGGTCGCGGAAGGTGAGCACGCCGGGCAGGTCCATGCCGGGCTTCGGCAGGCGGATCGGCAGGGAGCCGACGGCGAGCACGAGCTTGTCGAAGGGCAGGACGTGGGTCTCCCCCACCATCACGAGAGCGTTCTCCCGGTCGATCTCGGTGACCGGCGCGCCGGTGATGAGGCGGATGCCGTGGCCCGCATACCAGTCGAGGCCGCGGAAGGCGCAGCCCGCCTCGTCGACTTCGCCGCCGAGCAGCGAGGAGAGCAGCACGCGGTTGTAGGCCGCCTGCGGCTCGGCCCCGACGACGGTGACGTCGTAGAGGCCCGGCGCCCGTTCGGTGAGGCGTTCCAGGAAGCGCAACGACGCCATGCCGTTGCCGATCACCACCAGCCGTTCCCGCATCGTCCGAGACCCGTCCTCAGGCCGCGATGGCGGGTTTGGCGTGGCGCGCATAGAGGAATTCGAGCACCTCGGCGCGGGCGTGCGTGTAGGTCGCGTCCTCCACGAGATCGAGGCGGCGGCGCGGCCGCTCGAGGTCGACTCGCAGGATCTCGCCGACGGTGGCCGAGGGACCGTTGGTCATCATCACGATGCGATCGGAGAGGAGCACCGCCTCGTCGACGTCGTGGGTGATCATGATCACGGCGTTCTTCAGCCGGGCGTGGATGTCCATGAGCGAGTCCTGGAGATGGGCGCGGGTGAGCGCGTCCAGGGCTCCGAAAGGCTCGTCGAGGAGCAGCACCTTCGGCTCCATCGCCAGGGCGCGGGCGATGCCCACGCGCTGTTTCATGCCGCCCGAGATCTCGCTCGGGCGCCGGTCGGCGGCGTGGGTCATGTTCACGAGCGACAGGTTGTGGTCGATCCAGGCGCTCCGCTCCGCGCGGCTCTTCTTGCCCTTGAAGACCTTGTCGACGGCGAGCGCCACGTTCTCGCGCACGGTGAGCCAGGGCAGGAGCGAGTGGTTCTGGAACACAACGGCGCGGTCGGGGCCGGGGCTGTTCACCTCCCTGTCCTCGAGGAGCACGCCGCCGGTGGAGGCCTTGAGCAGGCCGGCGACGATGTTGAGCACCGTCGACTTGCCGCAGCCCGAATGCCCGATCAGCGAGACGAACTCGCCCCTGTCGATCTTCACGCTGACGTCGCGCAGGACCTCGTTGGTCCGGCCCGAGCGGGTGAAGCTGATGCCGACGTTCTCGATGCTGAGATAGCTCATGGGGATCCCTCCTCAGGCTGTCGCGGTGCCGCGGGTGACCAGGGTGCCGACGAAGGCGACGAAGCGGTCGAGGATGAAGCCGATGATGCCGACATAGACGAGGGCGACGATGATCTCGGAGATGTGGGAGGAGTTCCACGCGTCCCAGATGAAGAAGCCGATGCCGACGCCGCCGATGAGCATCTCGGCCGCCACGATGGCGAGCCAGGACAGGCCGACGCCGATGCGCAGGCCGGTGAAGATGTAGGGGGCTGCCGAGGGCAGCATGATCTTGGCGAAGAACTCCAGCGGGTTCAGGCGCAGAACCGCCGCCACGTTGCGGTAGTCCTGCGGGATATTCCGGATGCCCACCGCCGTGTTGATGATGATCGGCCAGATCGAGGTGATGAAGATCACGAAGATCGCCGAGGGCTGGCCGTCCCGGAAAGCGGCGAGGGAGAGGGGCAGCCAGGCCAGGGGCGGGATCGTGCGCAGCACCTGGAAGATCGGGTCGAGGCCGCGCATGGCCCATTCCGACTGGCCGATCAGGGTGCCGACGAGGATGCCGACCACGGTGGCCAGGGCGAAGCCGAGGGCCACGCGCTGGATGCTGGCGGCGATGTGCCAGAACAGGCCCTTGTCGGTCCCGCCGTTGTCGTAGAACGGGTGGGCGATGATGTCCCAGGCCTCGGTGACGACGCGCGAGGGCGGCGGCAGGCCGGCGCCGGGGCGCGAACACAGCATCTCCCAGATCACCAGGAACGCGACCAGCACCACGATCGGCGGGATCAGGTTCTTGGCGATGGTGTTGAGGGTGGCCATCGTGACGAGGGGCGCCCGCTTCGGCTTGGCCGCCGCGGCCGCCGCTGTCGGGCGGGCGGCGACAGTGCTGGTGTTGGCCATCACGCGATCCTCTTGATGCCGAGGCTGGACAGGTAGGCGGCGGGATCGGCCGGATCGAAGACCTTTCCGTCGAAGAAGGTCTCCTTGCCGCGCGAGGTGGAGGCCGGGATCGCGGTCACGCCGAGGGCCTTGGCGGCCTCGCGCCAGAGATCCTCGCGGTTCACCTTCGCGATGAGGGCCTTGGTGTCGGTCTGCGCATCGAACTTGCCCCAGCGGATGTCCTCGGTGAGGAACCAGAGGTCGTGGGACTGGTAGGGATACGACGCGTTGTCGTTCCAGAACTTCATCACGAAGGGGCTGTTCTCGACCACGCGGCCGTCGCCGTAGTCGATGGTGCCCTTGATGCGGCCGGCGACGTCCGAGACCGGGACGTTCATCCACTGGCGCTTGGCCGCGATGGCGGCGACCTCGTCCTTGTTCTCGGGCCGGTCGCACCATTGCTGGGCCTCGAGCACGGCCATCAGCAGCGCCCTGGTGGCGTTCGGGTACTTTTCCGTGAAGGACGCCCGCATGGCGAAGGCCTTCTCGGGATGGTCCTTCCAGAGCTCGCCGGTGGTGAGCGCGGTGTAGCCGAGGCCCTGCTGCACGAGCTGCGCGTTCCACGGCTCGCCGACGCAGAAGCAGTCCATCGTGCCGACCTTCATGTTCGCCACCATCTGCGGCGGCGGCACGACGATGGTCTCGATGTCCTTGTCCGGGTCGATCCCGCCGGCGGCCATCCAGTAGCGGATCCAGAGATCGTGGGTGCCGCCCGGGAAGGTCATGGCCGCCTTCACTGACTTGCCGGAGGCCTTCTTCTTCTCGACCGCGGCCTTGAACACCTTCGCGTCGAGGGCGACCTTCTGGTCGAGGTATTCCTTGGCCACCGAGATGCACTGGCCGTTGGTGTTGAGCCGGGCCAGGATCTGCATCGGCACGGGGACGTTGTTCTGCGTCACCCGTCCGGCCGAGATGAGGTAGGGCATCGGCGTCAGGATGTGGGCGCCGTCGATGCCGTTGCCCTCCGAGCCGAGGACGAGGTTGTCGCGGGTGGTGCCCCAGGACGCCTGCTTGAGCACCTCGACGTCGGGCATGCCGTGCTTGGCGAAGAAGCCCTTCTCCTTCGCCACGAAGAGCGGGCTCGCGTCGGTGAGCGCGATGAAGCCGAGCTTGGCCCCCTTCACCTCCGGGCCTGCGCCCTGCGCGAAGGCGCCGCCCGGCAGGGCGGTCCGGGCGAGTGCTGCCAGGGACAGGGTCGCGGCGGCGCCCTTCAGCAGATCACGGCGGTTGTTGCGGAAACCGTCAGTCATCGAACCCGACACCTTTGAAAGCATGGAGACCCGCCAAAGAAAAACCGCTGACCAAGCACATCCATCGAACGCGGGATCTGCGTTCCGTGGGGGACTCGGGTCAGCGGCTCTGCCGACGGATAAGGCTCGTCATCGTTGGCGAGCGATCCTGCAGTTGCATGGGGCGTGCCAAGTCTGGCCCGCCTGTCGGATCAAGGCGATGCGGATTCGATCGGAATCGTTCCAAGTTCTTCGGGGGACAGACTTTTATAGGGACCGCCTCACGGCGTCAGGGTCCGTGCGCCGCCATCGGAGCGTTCCGAGGGCCGCTTCGAAGGGCGCGCGCCGCAGCGCGTCTGCCGTGCCGCGCGCCACCTCTCGCACTGCACAATCGGCGGGCAGATTGCCGGTGCGGGCAGCAGAAGCCCCGGCTCAGGTCCCGAGGGCCGCCAGGTACAGGTCGGGTCGGTAGATCGCCCGCGCGCGCTCGGCCTGGGCATCGGTTGCGGCGATCTGGCCGGCGGCTTCCATCTGGCTGAGAATCCAGTCCGCGTGTCCGGATGCCGGCCGTGCCGCCTCCGCGCCGAACATCACGAAGCGCTCGGCGCGCCGCTCGGTTCCATCGGGGTCGACCACCACGGCGCCGGCCAGAGCGCGGCGGACGAGGCCCGGATCGACGCCGAGGTGGCTCGGATGGGCGAGCAGGCTCGCGAGCTCGCTGTGGTTCTCGGGCGCCGCGCACCATTGCCCGGCCCGGCGCAACGCCCGGATCAGGGGCGCGCTCGTCTTCGCCGCGAAGGCCGGCAGGGCCAGCACCTTTTCCGGGCAATCGGGGGCGAGTTCGCAGCCGAAGGCGGCGATGCGGCCGTAGCCCTCCGCCACCGCTACGCTGTTCCAGGGGCTCCCGACGCAGAACCCGTCGATCTGTCCGGAGCGCAGAGCCTCGGCGATCCAGGGCGGCGGGATCACCACCAACCGGGTGTCCGCGTCGAGGTCGAGGCCGCCGCGGGCCGCGAATATCCGGAGCTGGTACGTGTGGCACGAGAACGGGTGCACGGTGCCGAGCGTCAGGGGTCGGCCCCGCGCGACCCGTCCGCGCGCGACCCGGGCGAACGCCCGGGCGATGGTGTCGAGATCGTCGGCTTCAGGCGCCATCTCGGCCCAGAGCGGGCGCGAGATCGTGACGGCGTTGCCGTTGAGGCTGAGCCCGAGGGGCACGACCAGATCGGTCTCCGGCCCGCTGATGCCGAGGGCGCTGGCGAGGGCGAGGGGCGCCAGCATATGGGCCCCGTCGAGGTGGCCGAGCGCCAGCTTGTCGCGGAGCGTCGCCCAGGAGGGCTCGCTCACGAGGTCCACCGCCAGCCCCTCGGCCGCGGTGAAGCCGCATTCCACGGCGGCGATCAGGGGCGCCGCGTCGATGAGCGGGACGTATCCGAGGGCGTGTCTCATCCGAGCAGACCTCTCATCCCAGGAGGTCCGCCGCGGTGACGATCGCGCGGGCGATGTCGGCGATCTTGCGCTTCTCGTTCATGGCCTTGCGCCGCATCGTCCGGTAGGCCTCCTCCTCCGAGAGGCCCTTGGCCGTCATCAGGATCCCCTTGGCCCGCTCGATGAGCTTGCGATCGGCGAGCTCGCCGCGCGCCTCCGACAGTTCGCGCTGCAGGCGCGCGAAGGCGTTGAAGCGCAGGATCGCCACGTCGAGGATCGAACGGATGCGCTGCGGCTGCAGGCCGTCGACGACGTAGGCGGAGATGCCCGCATCCATCGCCGCCTGCATCATCGGCACGTCCGAGCGGTCGACGAACATCGCCACCGGTCGCTCCACGTGGCGCGACAGGCCCGACATCTGCTCCAGGATGTCCCGGCTCGGGCTTTCCAGGTGGATCACGACCACGTCCGGGTTCAGGGCCGCCACGCGGGCCGGCAGGTCGGCCGTGTCCGGCAGGACCACGACGCGGGTGAAGCCCGCGGCCGTGAGCCCCTCCTCGAGGATCGCGGCGCGCGCCCGGCTCGGATCGATCACGGCGACGGTGAGGGTCGGCTCGGTCATCGGGGTCTGAGAATGGATCGGAATCGAGAGATGCGGCAGGTCGCTGCCGGGCTGAGGACTGCCATGTTCCGTCGGCGGACGACAGGAGGACGGAAGAGAAAATTTCCGGGCGGAACGTGGGCAGGCAAGCGTCATGCCCCGGCAAGCGTCGTGTCTCTGTAAGCGTCATGTCCGGGCGAACGTTACCGTCTGGAGAGGAAACAGCCCAGGTTCCGCCGCAAACGGACGGGCTAATGCCGTCGGCCATCGGACCGATCGTCGAATCACGTAGCGAGGTGACCCGGATGTCAGCGTGCACGCCCCCCGCTCCCTCGGCGTTCGACACGGGCACGGCGCGCGGCGTGACCCCGCCCCTCCTGCCCACCCTGATGATGGCGGTGATCCTCGGCGCCGCCTCCTACCTCTGTCAGGAGCCCACGGCCGTGGTGCCGCCCGCATCGGTTCCGGCGACGGCCGTCGCGGCCGCGCCCGAGGCCGAAGCCGAGACGCCCCACATCCCGGCGCCCCTCGCCTTCCAGACTCAGTTTCCGCTGGCCATGGTGACCCAGGCGGACCCGGCGCCCGTCGTCCAGGCGCGTCGGACCACGCCCCGGACGGTGACCCGCCTGACGGTTTCCCGCCGGGCCGAGGCGCCCCGTGTCGCCGGCAAGGCCACTCCGGCGAACGAGCCGCTGCCGTTCGTGGCGGAGGTCGAGGCCGCCAGTGCCGTTTCCGACGCGGAAGAGGGCGTGCTGCCGGAAGCCGCCCTGCCCTTCGCACCGACGATTCGCGCCGTGACCCGCGCCAGCGCGGCGGCCGGTGCCTTCGTGGGTGCGCAGGGCGCGGCGCTGGGGGCCGGGACCGCCACCCTCGGAGCCGCCGTGTCCGGCTGGGTCGAGCGTCTGCGCTGAAGCCGGTCACCGTTTCGCGCGGAATGCACGCGGCAATCGCCTCGCCGACCCTGGACCCTGCCCCGTTCGGGGACTAGGTGGACGCCAGCGACGATGCACCGCCGCGCGCCGCGTGACGGCCGGCTGCGCGGACACGAGGACCTGGATGGCCGGACGGATCGAGGATTATGCGCTGGTCGGCGATGGCCGGACCGCTGCGCTGATCGCCCGCGACGGCAGTGTCGACTGGCTCTGCTGGCCCCGCTTCGACTCAGCCGCCTGCTTCGCCGCCCTCCTCGGCACCGAGGAACACGGCTCCTGGAAGCTCGGCCCCGTCGAGGAAGCCACCACCACGCGTCAGTACCGCGAGGGCAGCCTGGTTCTGGAGACCCGGCACGAGACCGCTGGCGGCAGCGTGCGGGTGACCGACTACATGCCCGCGAACGACGGCGCGCATCTCGTGCGGATCATCGAGGGACTCGAGGGCACCGTGCCCATGCGGATGCGGCTGCGCGTGCGCTTCGATTACGGGCTGGCGGTCCCGTGGGTCTCGCACAACGAACTCGGCGACCTGCGCGCGATCTCGGGGCCGCACAAGGTGGTGCTGCGCACCCTGGTGCCCACCCACGGGGAGGATCAGACAACCGTCTCGGAGTTCACGGTCGAGGCGGGCCAGAGCATGGCCTTCACCCTGAGCTATGGCGCCTCCCATGAGGACGACCCGGCGCCGATTCAGCCGCGCAAGGTGCTGTCCGAAACCGACCGGTACTGGCGCGACTGGTCGGGCCGGGCAGCCTCGGGCACGCCCTGGGACGCGATCCTGAAGCGCTCGCTGCTCACCCTGAAGGCGCTGATCTACCAGCCCACCGGCGGCATCGTGGCCGCACCCACCACCTCCCTGCCGGAGGATCTCGGTGGCGTGCGCAACTGGGATTACCGGTTCTGCTGGCTGCGCGATTCCACGTTCACCCTCATCGCCCTGATGGATGGCGGCTACATCGACGAGGCCCGCGCCTGGCGTGACTGGCTGGTGCGCGCGGTGGCCGGCAACCCGGAGCAGGCCCACATCCTCTACGGCATCGCCGGCGAGCGCATGCTGCCCGAGATCGAGCTCGACTGGCTGCCCGGCTATGAGAACTCGAAGCCCGTGCGCATCGGCAACGCGGCGGTGGAGCAGTTCCAGCTCGACGTCTACGGCGAGATCTTCGACGCCCTCTACCAGGCCCGCCAGCGCGGCCTGCTCGGCGATCCCGATGGCTGGCGGGTCGGCGAGGCCTTGCTGCGCCACCTGGAGAAGGTCTGGTGCACGCCGGACGAGGGCATCTGGGAGGTGCGCGGCGGGCGCCGGCACTTCGTGCATTCGAAGGTCATGGCCTGGGTCGCCTTCGACCGCGCCATCCGCTCCTTCGAGGAAGCGGAGGGCCACGAGCAGGACGCGATCCGCGTCACGGGCGTCAACCACCGCCCGAGCCGCGCCCGCGACGTGCCGGTGGCGCGCTGGCGCGAGATCCGCGACCAGATTCACGCCGAGGTCTGCGCCAAGGGCTTCGACCCGGAGCTGAACAGCTTCGTGCAGTCCTACGGTTCGAAGCGCCTCGATGCGAGCCTGCTGCTCATTGCCCATATGGGATTTCTGCCCCAGGACGATCCCCGGGTGGTCGGCACGGTGGAGGCCATCGGGCGGACCCTGATGCGGGACGGCTTCGTGCTGCGCTACGACACCGAGAACCAGACGACCGACGGGCTGCCCGGCGACGAGGGCGCGTTCCTGCCCTGCTCGTTCTGGTACGCCGACAACCTCATCGGCCTCGGGCGCTGCGAGGAGGCACGTGCGCTGATCGAGAGGCTGATCGGCGTCTGCAACGATGTCGGATTGGTGTCGGAGGAGTATGATGTGAAGGCCCGGCGCCTGGTGGGAAACTTTCCGCAAGCCTTCAGCCACGTCACGCTGGTGAACACCATTCTCAACTACAGCCGGGCCAAGGGTCCGGCCAAGGAGCGGAGCAGCGGCTCCGCGGATGCCGGATCCCCGGGTGCGGCCATGCCCGCCCTCCAACGGCGCGACGCCTGAGCGTTCCGGACGCCCACGGCGAACAAGCCCAGAGATGAAGGACGACGAGCAATGAGCGGAGCAGACACCAAGCCGAACGCGGCCCTGAGCGAGATCGACAAGCTCAGCATCGACACGCTCCGGACGCTCGCCATCGACGCGGTGCAGAAGGCCAATTCCGGCCATGCCGGCGCCCCGATGGCGCTGGCGCCGGTGGCCTACACCCTGTGGAACCGCTACCTGCGTTACGACCCGGCGCACCCGCACTGGCCGAACCGCGACCGCTTCGTGCTCTCGGCCGGCCATGCCTCGATGTTGCTCTACGGGCTGATCCACCTCGCCGGCGTCACCGAGAAGGACGGCGGCAACGCACCCGCTCTGACCCTCGACGACCTCAAGAACTTCCGCCAGCTCGACAGCCGGACCCCGGGCCACCCCGAGTACCACTTCACCACCGGCGTCGAGACCACCACCGGCCCCCTCGGCCAGGGCGTGGCGAACTCCGTCGGCATGGCGATGGGCGGCCGCTTCCTCGGCGAGCGTCTCAACCGGCCCGACCTGCCGCTGTTCGACTACAACGTCTACGCCATTTGCTCGGACGGCGACCTGATGGAGGGCGTCGCCTCGGAGGCCGCCTCCATCGCCGGGCACCTGCGCCTGTCGAACCTGTGCTGGATCTACGACAACAACACCATCACGATCGAGGGCCACACCGAGTTGGCCTTCTCGGAAGAGGTCGCGGCACGCTTCCTGGCCTACGGTTGGCAGGTGCTGCGGGTGGCCGACGCCAACGACGTCCACGCGGTCTCCTCGGCCATCGAGACCTTCCTCCAGTCCAGCGACCGCCCCACCCTCGTCATCGTCAACTCGATCATCGGCTTCGGCGCGCCGAAGAAACAGAACACTCCCAAGGCGCATTCGGACGCGCTGGGCGAGGAGGAGGCCAGGGGCGCCAAGCGCGCCTATGGCTGGCCCGAGGACGCGCAGTTCCTGGTCCCGGACGGCGTCTACGAGAATTTCCGGAACGGCATCGGCAAGCGCGGCGCCGAACTCTTCGCGACCTGGGAGGGCTTCTTCAACGAGGCCAAGGCGGCGGACGCGGAACATGCGGAGGAACTCTCCGCCTATCTCGAAGGCCGCCTGCCGGAAGGCTGGGACAGGGACATCCCGGTCTTCGCGGCGGACGCCAAGGGCCTCGCCACCCGTGAATCCTCCGGCAAGGTGCTCAACGCCATCGCGCAGCACGTACCGTTCATGCTCGGCGGCTCGGCGGATCTGGCGCCGTCGAACAAGACCAAGCTCGAATTCGAGGGCGCCGGCACCCTGTCGCCCTTCGAGCCGGGCGGCCGCAACATCCATTTCGGCGTGCGCGAACACGCGATGGGCTCCATCGTGAACGGCCTCGGCCTCGTGGGCCTGCGCGCCTACGGCGCCACCTTCCTGGTGTTCGCCGATTACATGCGCCCGCCGATCCGCCTGGCGGCGCTGATGGAGGTGCCGATCTTCCACGTCTTCACGCACGATTCGATCGGCGTCGGCGAGGACGGCCCGACCCACCAGCCGGTGGAGCAGCTTCTCACCTTACGGGCGATCCCCGGCCTCGTCACCCTGCGCCCGGCCGACGCCAACGAGGTCGCGGAATCCTACCGGGTCATCCTGGGCCTGAAGGACCAGCCGGCGGTGCTGGCGCTCTCCCGCCAGCCCCTGCCGACCCTTGACCGTGCGAAGTACGCCCCTGCGTCCGGCACGGCACGCGGCGCCTACGTGCTCGCCGATTGCGAGGGCACGCCGGAGGTGATCCTCATCGGCACGGGCTCAGAGGTCCAGCTCTGCGTCTCGGCCTACGAGGCCCTGAAGGCGGAGGGCGTGAAGGCCCGCGTCGTCTCCATGCCGTCCTGGGACCTGTTCGAGCGCCAGGACGAGGCCTACCGCAACAGCGTCCTCATCCCGGAGGTGCTGGCCCGCGTCGCCGTCGAGCAGGGCTCGGTCATCGGCTGGGACCGCTACGCGGGCTCGGCCGGCTCGATCATCGGCATGAGCACCTTCGGCTCCTCGGCCCCGATCAAGGACCTGCAGACGAAGTTCGGCTTCACCCCCGAGAAGGTGCTTGCAGCCGCCCGCGACCAGATCGCCCGGCACAAAAACTAGGGCTGCACGAACGTGGCCTTCTCTCCCTTCGTGGGGAGAGGGCACAACCGGTGATATCTGTCGGCGACGCGGCTCCAGGCCCGGCGCCCGGACGACGAGGAGTTTTCCATGAACCCGCTCAAGGCTCTCTTCCCCGAACAGGGTCAGGCCGTGTGGCTCGATTTCGTCGCCCGGGGTTTCGTCGCGCAAGGCAAGCTCAAGGCTCTGGTGGACGAGGACGGCCTGCGCGGCGTCACCTCGAACCCCTCGATCTTTGAGAAGGCCATCGGCGGCTCCTCGGAATACGACGATGCCCTGAAATCCGTCATGGACGAGGGTGATGCCCGCGTCATCGACCTCTACGAGGGCTGCGCGGTGGCCGACATCCAGGCCGCCGCCGATGTGCTGCGCCCGGTCTATGACGGATCCGACGGCGCCGACGGCTACGTCAGCCTGGAAGTCTCGCCCTACCTCGCCCTCGACACCGAGGAGACCCTCGCGGAGGCCCGTCGCCTCCACAGGATGGTGGCCCGCGACAACCTGATGGTGAAGGTGCCGGCCACGCGCGAGGGCATCCCGGCGATCCAGGCCCTGACCGCCGACGGCATCAGCATCAACGTCACGCTGCTGTTCTCGGTGGACACCTACGAGGCGGTCGCCCGTGCCTTCATCGCCGGGCTCGAGGTCTTCGCGGCCAAGGGCGGCGACGTCTCGAAGGTCGCCAGCGTGGCGAGCTTCTTCATCAGCCGCATCGACGTGGCCGTCGACAAGGCCCTGGACGAGGCCGGCGGCTTCGACGACCTCAAGGGCAAGGTCGCCATCGCCAACGCCAAGCTCGCCTACCAGCGCTTCCTGGCGATCCATGCCGAGCCGCAATGGCAGGCGCTCGCGCAGAAGGGGGCCAAGGCGCAGCGCCTGCTCTGGGCCTCCACGGGCGTCAAGAACAAGGCCTATTCAGACGTGCTCTACGTCGAGGAACTGATCGGCCCCGACACCGTCAACACCATGCCGCCGGGCACCATGGACGCCTTTCGCGATCACGGCACGCTGCGCGCCGCCATCGAGGACGATGTGGCAGGCGCGGAGGCCGTGATGAAGCGGCTGGCCGAGGCCGGCATCGACATCGCCAAGGTCGGCGACACCCTGGTCGACGAGGGCGTGCAGCTCTTCATCGATGCCGCCGACAAGCTCCTCGGCGCGGTGGCAGCCAAGCGCATCGACCTCCTCGGTCCCAAGCTCGACGCACAGACCTTGGTGCTCGGGGAGACGCTCGGCGCCGCCGCCAAGAAGGCGGTCGAGGAGTGGCGTGCGTCCGGCAGGATCCGTCGGCTTTGGGCGCACGACAAGACCGTCTGGAGCGGAGCCGACGAGGATCGCTGGCTCGGCTGGCTGCGCATCGTCGAGGACGAACGGGAGCGCGTCGCCGAGTACGAGACCTTCTCCGAGGAGGTGCGGGCGGGCGGCTTCTCCGACCTCGTCGTGCTGGGCATGGGGGGCTCGAGTCTCGGCCCGGAGGTGCTCGCCGAGACCTACGGCGGCCGCGAGGGTTTTCCGACCCTGCGCATCCTCGATTCCACCGATCCGGATCAGGTCCGCGAGACGGAAGCCGCGATCCAACTGCCCACCACGCTGTTCATCGTGGCGAGCAAGTCGGGCTCGACCCTCGAGCCCAACGTCTTCCGCGACTACTTCCTCGGCCGGATGAAGGAGACGGTCGGCGCCGAGAAGGCCGGCGCGCACTTCGTCGCCGTCACCGATCCGGGCTCGGCCATGGAAAAGGCCGCGAAGTCCGACGGCTTCCGAAAGATCTTCTACGGGGTGCCGCAGATCGGCGGGCGCTACTCCGTGCTGTCGGCGTTCGGCCTGGTGCCGGCGGCGGCCTCGGGCATCGACGTGAGGACCTTTCTAGACACGGCCCGGACCATGGTCCGCTCCTGCGGCCCGGCCGTGCCGCCGGCGCAGAACCCGGGCGTCCTCCTCGGCACCGCTCTGGGCGCCGCAGCGCTCAGCGCCGGCCGCGACAAGGTCACGATCATCGCTTCGCCGGGCATCGACACCTTCGGCGCCTGGGCCGAGCAGCTCATCGCCGAATCCACCGGCAAGGCGGGCAAGGGCCTGATCCCCATCGACGGTGAGCCTGTCGACGTGCCCGCCGTCTACGGCCGTGACCGCTTCTTCGTCTATCTGCGCCTCGACGGACGCGCCGATCCCCACCAGGACGAGGCGTTGCGCAATCTCGAGCGCGAGGGCCATCCGGTGGCGCACATCACGCTCGCCAACGAGGAGCAGCTGCCGCAGGAATTCTTCCGCTTCGAGATCGCCACGGCGGTGGCGGGCGCGATGCTCGGCATCAACCCCTTCGACCAGCCCGACGTCGAGGCGAGCAAGATCGAGACGAAGAAGCTGTTCGACGCGGCCGAGAAGAGCGGCGCCCTGCCAGCCGAGACGCCGATCTTCGCCGACGAGACGATCGCCCTCTATGCGGATGCGGGCAATGCCGGCGCCCTGCCCCAGGCCGCGGAAGGACTGGAGGCGGCCATCGCCGCCCACCTCGCGCGGGCGAAGGACGGCGACTACGTCGCGCTGCTGGCCTACGTGGCGCGCAATCCGAGCCATCACGCGATCCTGCAGGAGGCCCGGGTGGCTCTGCGCGACAAGCGCCGCCTCGCGACCTGCCTCGAATTCGGGCCGCGCTTCCTGCACTCCACCGGGCAGGCCTACAAGGGCGGCCCCGATACCGGCGTGTTCCTGCAGATCACCGCCGACCCCTCGGCCGATCTCGCGATCCCCGGCCGCAGCCTCGGCTTCGGCACGGTGGTGGCGGCCCAGGCCCGGGGCGACTTCGCGGTCCTGGCCGAGCGCAGGCGGCGAGCTCTGCGCGTCCACATCAAGGGCGGCGGTGTCGAAGCCGGCCTGAAGCGCATCGCCGCTGCGATCCGGTCGGCGCCGTAGCGGCGGTCGCCGGGCACCTCCGGCGAAGATCCCTGAACGCCGCCCGTTCCTGGCAGGAAACGGGCGGGGCCGCTCGTTGGCAGGCGATCCGAGACCCTCGCGAGCGGGGGTGGCGGCCGGCAGGTGCGAGGCCCGGGCCTACGACGCGAAGCCGTTGTCCCGGCCCCAGATGATCGCCTCGCCGCGGCGGTGAATGCCGAGCTTGCGATAGAGCGCGGCGGTGTGGTTGCGTACGGTGTTGGGCGTCAGGCTCAGGCGCTTGGCGATGGCGCCATCGCCGAGACCCTGGCAGATCAGGCGCAGTACCTCGCCCTCGCGACGGGTGAGATCGGGCCTCACCGGCGCGGGCTCCGACGAACGCGGCTGGCGCAGACTGCCGAGCTTCTCGATCAGGCCGCGGCTGAACCACGAGGTGTCGGCCATCACGGTTTCGATCGCATCGAACAGTTCGCGCTCGGAGCGCTTGCGGTCGCTGATGTCCTGCAGCACCGCGAGGAGGCAAGCCTCGTCACCGATGGTGACGCTCTCGGCCGAGACGAGGCAGTCGAGCTCGGCTCCGTCGCGGCTGCGCAGGCAGGCCTCGAATCCGAGGACGCTCCCCTGCGCGGAAAGGTCGGCCCGGAAGCGTTCGCGCTGGGCGTTGTCGGCCCAAAGGCCGATCGCGTCGAGTTCCTGCCCGACGACGGCGTCCTCGTCGTGGCCGAAGGTTCGGCTGAAGGCCTGATTGATCCCGATCACCGCGAGGCCGCCGGCCCGGCATAGCAGCGTCGGCACGGGCGTGAGGCGGAACGCCTTGGCGAAGCGCTCCTCACTGTGGCGCAGGGCCGTCTCCGCTTTCTTGCGCAGTTCGAGATCCGCGAAGGTGAAGAGCATGCAGGGCTCGTCGCCCATGTCGATGGGCTGGCCCGCCACGATGACGAACCGGGTGCCGCCGTCCGGCAGGCGCAGGCAGGCCTCCATCTGCGGGATCGTCTCGCCGGCATTGAGGCGGGCGATCGCGAGGTCCCGGCTGCGCGCTTCGTTCAGCACGTCGATCTCGTAGACGCTGCGTCCGATGACGTCGGCGCTGCGGTAGCCCGTCATCTCCAGGAAGCCGAGATTGACCTTAACGTGACGCAGGTCCGACAGGCGGCAGATCACGGCCGGGGCCGGGTTGGCGCTGAAGGTCTTCTCGAAGCGCTCCTCGGCTTCGAATTGTGACGTCACGTCGGCCAGGATCAGCACGAGGCAATCGGGTACGCCCGCCGCGTCGGTGATGACGAGGCTTCGGATCCGCTGCATCGCGTTGAAATCAGGTCGGTCCGCTCGCCGGACGTTGACGATGACCTCGTCGAAGGTCTCGCCAGCCAGCACCCGCTCGATCGGAGTGCGGGTGATGACGTGATTGTTGCGGTAACGCAGCACGAAGGTGTCGCGGAACGCCGAGACGGTTCCACCGAGTTCGGCGAGGTCGGCCGCCCCGTGCATCTCCAAGGCCGCCGCATTGGCCCAGGTGATGCGCTGATCGGGCTCGATGAGGATCACGCCCTCGGTGAGGCCGGCGATGATCTGGTGCAGCTGGGAACGGTCGACGCCCGTCGTCAAAGGTCTTGGCATCCTGTGTACAGAAGCGGCGCGTTCACCGGAGAGGACGCCCGGGTGCGACGGCGCTCCTCATGCGGACCGGACCGGCCGCTGGGGAACAAACGCTGGAGCGTCCGACTCGTTGCCGAAATGCCCTGGCAAGGGAAGCGTGGCCGCCGCTTTGCATGCAATATTCCTGCGGGATGGGACCACAGGAGAGCGCGATGTGCCAGGGTGACGATCCGAGTTGCGGCCACTTCGCCGAGCATCGCCGCCGCTTCCTCGGGGATCTCGCGCCGGAGCGGCGCGCCTTCCTGAAGAGCGGCTTCGTCGCCTCGGGCGGGGCGGCGGCCCTGATGGCCGGCGGCCTCACTCTGCCGGGACCCGCCCTCGCCGAGGCGAGCGCGAAGCGCAGCCTGAAGCAGACGACGCATTATCATCTCCCGGCCACGGCGGAGACGGTGCATTGGGGGTATTTCAGCCGCAGCCTCAAGCCGCAGGTCGAGATCGAGTCCGGCGACTACGTCACCATCGAGACCCTGACCCATCACGCCAACGACGATGCCGAGCGCATGGTCACGGGTGATCCGGGCGCGGAGAGCGTCTTCCTCTGGACGAAGGACAAGAAGGGCGTCACCCGGCGCGGGGCTGGGCCGGAGGACGCCAAGTTCGGACCGGGCGGCGGCCTCGGCGTGCATATCTGCACCGGTCCGGTGGCGATCCGGGGGGCGGAGCCCGGCGACGTGCTGGAGGTTCGCATCCTCGACGTGGCGCCCCGTCCCTGCGCCAACCCGGCCTTCAAGGGCCGCACCTTCGGCAGCAACGCCGCCGCGAACTGGGGCTACCACTACAAGGACATGATCACGGGCGACCGCCCGCGCGAGGTGGTGACGATCTACGAGGTCGACGCCACGGGCGCCCGCGACTGGGCGCAGGCAGTCTACAGCTTCCGCTGGCCCGGCGTCACCGACCCGAACGGCGTCGCCCACCCGACCATCGACTATCCGGGCCTGCCGGTGGACCACGCCGGGACGCAGCGCAACTTCGACGTGCTCAAGGGCTTTCGGGTGCCGATCCGTCCGCATTTCGGCACGATGGGCCTGGCGCCGAAGGAAGCCGAGATGGTGAACTCGATTCCTCCAAGTTACACCGGCGGCAACATCGACAACTGGCGCATCGGAAAGGGCGCCACCCTCTACTACCCCGTGGCCGTCCCGGGTGCCCTGTTCTCGGTGGGCGACCCCCATGCGAGCCAGGGCGATTCCGAGCTCTGCGGCACCGCCATCGAGTGCTCCCTCACCGGCACCTTCCAGTTCATCCTGCACAAGAAGGCGGATCTCCCCGGCACCGCCCTGGAGACCCTCGATTTTCCGATGATCGAGACATCCGACGACTGGGTGCTCTCGGGCTTCAGCTACCCGAACTACCTCGCCGATCTCGGCCCCGACGCACAGAACGCGATCTTCGCGAAATCTTCCGTCGACCTCGCCATGCGCGACGCCTTCCGCAAGATGCGTCGGTTCCTCATGCAGGGGCACGGCCTGACCGAAGACGAGGCGATCTCCCTGATGTCCATCGCGGTGGATTTCGGCATCACCCAGGTGGTCGACGGAAACTGGGGCGTTCACGCCATCGTCAAGAAGTCGATCTTCCCGATGCGGACGACCTGATCCGCGGGCTTCGACCCGGTCAGAGGCGACCGGTGCGCAGCGACAAGGGCCAGCGGATGGCCCTTTGCGCGTCGGGGGTGCCCCAGGCCGACACGAGAGCATCCTGGAACGCAGCGATCGGCGCGCGGCCGACGGCCGTCTCCATGGCCCGGACCGCCGACCAGGTCTCCGTGTAGCCGATGAGATCCGGCAGTCTCCAGGACAAGGCGATCGCGAGATCCGGCATCCCGATTTCCGGAAACGGGAACGGAAGCGCGCGATACCCATCCTCGACATGGCGGCGCTCCGGCGGCCAGTAAGGTCCGAGGGTCCGGCCGTAGAAATGCTGCATCACGGCGTCGACCGCCGGGTCGTCCACATGCAGCACGCCGTAGGTGACCAGGGCCAGGATCCCACCAGGGCGCGCGATCCGCCGGACTTCGGCGTAGAATGCCGGGAGTTCGAGCCAGTGCGCGGCCTGGGCGACGGTGACGAGGTCGACGCCGGTCTCCGGCAGGCCGCTCCGCTTGGCGGGTGCCGTGCCGTAGCGGACGCGGGCATGCGGCGTTGCATGAGCGATCTGCTCTGCGCTGGCATCGGTGGCGACGACCGCCTCGAAACGGCCGGCGAGCAGGACCGAGAGTTGCCCCGTGCCGCAGGCGCAATCGAGCGCGAGGGACTGCCCCGGCGCGGCGTCTGCGAGGGCGTCGACCAGGGCTCGCGGATAGGTCGGCCGGTATGCAGCATATCCGGCCGATTGGGCCGAGAAATGATCCTCGAAGATCATCATCGCCGGTGAGGCTCCTGCGCTGGAGCCCGCATCCGCCGACAACCCTGGTTGGCGACCGCTGCGTTTCGACTGGCGCCCACGCTTCGCGACGCTTCGAGGATCGAGTGGGACTCGGCCCGAGGGACTCGCGATACCCGGTACGCTCGACGGCCGGGGACAATCCCCCGGACATCGGGCCTTCGAAGCGCGGACCGTCCCAGCAAGGCTCGGGCTTCGAGCGTGCGCCTCAGCAGCTCAGACGGCGGCCTTCGCGACGGCCGAAGACCCGGTAATGCGCCGCGCCCGACTCCATCTGGCCCCGACTGACCGCCCGGCGCACGTCGGGATTGCAGCGCAGGTACTCGCCCTCGTCGAAACCGTAGTCCCGCCGGCCACGACCGCGGTCCCGAAAATCGCCGTCACGGTCGCGGTACCCGTCGTCCCGTCCCCGATAGCCCTCGTCGCGGCCCCGATAGCCGTCGTCGTAGCCGCGATAGGGCTGGGCCAGGACCGGGCTCATCGAGCCGAGGACCGCCAGCCCAAGAACCGCTGCTGCACAAAGTGACTTCATCTCGAGTTTCTCCTTACCGGCCGCGAAAAACGGTTCCGCCCGCGTTTTGGTTCAATCGGCCTCGACGATCCGGCCCTCGAGGCCGAGCAGGCGGCCGAGGCCGCGCACCCGGTTGAGGATACGGTCACCAGGCAGGGCGCCCTGGTCGGCCGGAAGGGTCAGCGTCACCCGGCCTCCCTCCACCGTGACGGGAATGCGTCCGAGGGCGCCTGCCATTCCGGCCGAAAGCGGAAAGGCGAGGCGCAACAGGGCGCCGAGCAGGCGCGCGCGCTCGAACAGGCGGGGCCCCGCGAGATTGCGCAGCATCGGGCTCGCCTTCTCCGGCGCGATGCCCTCGTGGCGGAAATAGATGGCCAGCGCGAGATAGGCCCGGCCCGGGTGATCGATGCCGACGAAAGCCGCGTGGGTGATGACGTTGACGCTCTGCTCGCCCCGATAGTCGGGATGGGCCCGCCAGCCGATGTCGGAGAGGAGGCAGGCGGCATGGCGTAGACGGCGCTCGTCGGCGGTCTCGGGCTGGTCGAGGCTGGCGATGAAGCGGTCGCTCCAGGCGATGAGGTCCCCGGCATGGCCCGGCGAGCGGGCGCGGAGGGCATTGAGCTCGGCCGCCGCCGCCAGGAGCGGATCGGCGAGGCGGGCGTCGCGGTCGAGCTGCTCGTAGAGCAGGCCCTCGCGCACGCCGCTGGCCGAAATCGCGAGCTCCCGCGGGCGCCCGATCCGGATGATCTCCTCCAGCACCACCGCGCCGTAGGCCAGCAGCGGGCGGCGCGCCTCCGAGACGCTCTCGACATCCTGCAGCAGGGCTGCGTCGGTGCGCTCCACCACTTCGAGGAAGTTGAGCTCGTCCGAGGGCTCGACGCTATAGCCGTGCATGACGTGGAGCGGATAGCCCCGGGCCGACTGGTGCAGCCGCGCGAGGGCCCGCCAGGTCCCGCCGACGGCGTAGAAGCTGCGCCCGCGCAGGGTCTCCAGCTGCGGCGCGGCCTTCTTCAGGTTCTCACGGACGATCTTGAGGGCCTTCTTGACGGAGCCACCCGAGAGATCCTGGAGGGCGAGGCCGCCGAGGGGCATCGTCACGCCCATCCCGACGGTGGCACCGCGCACGTCCACGAGCTCGAGGGAGCCTCCGCCGAGATCGCCGACGACCCCATCGGGCGCGTGGAAGCCGGAGATGACCCCCAGCGCCGACAGTTCTGCCTCGCGCCGTCCGGAGAGCAGCTCGATGCGCTGGCCGCAGGCGGCTTCCGCGGCCGCCAGGAATTCCTGGCCGTTCTGGGCGTCGCGCGCGGCGGCGGTCGCCAAGACGAAGGTCCGTGAGACCCGCATGGTGTCGCAGAGCACCCGGAAGCGCGCGAGTGCGACGAGGGCGCGGCGGACCGCCTCCTCGTTGAGGCGCCCCGTGGAGAGCACGTTGCGGCCGAGGCCGCACAGCACCTTCTCGTTATAGAGCGGTGTGGGGGCCCGGGTCAGGCCGTCATAGGCGACGAGTCGTACCGAGTTCGAGCCGATATCGATGATCGCCACCGGCTCGATGTGGTCCCCGGCCCCGTGCGAGGCGGTTGCCTGGACGGGCGTGAGGCGGGCTGGGTCGAGGCCCATGCGGGCTCCTCTGGACGGTCCGTCAGCCACGCTGCGCGCGTCGGCTCAGGGCGCGCGGGCTGGACTTCTTCGACGACTTGCCGCGCCCGGACAGGCTCGGGTTCGTCATGAAATACTTGTGCGCGTTGAACGGCTCTTCCCCCTCTGCGGGCTGGATTCGTTCGCTGGCACCCGACGCCAGTACACGCCAGCTCTGTCGGTTGTCGAGGAGGTTGGCGAGCATGATCTGGTCCAGCACCTGCTGATGCACCGTCGGATTGGTGATCGGGAGGAGCGCCTCGACGCGGCGGTCGAGATTCCGGCTCATCAGGTCGGCGGACGAGATGTAGACCACCGCCTTGGGATGGGGCAGCCCGACGCCGTTGCCGAAGCAGTAGATGCGTCCGTGCTCCAGGAAGCGCCCGACGATCGACTTGACCCGGATCGTCTCCGACAGCCCCGGGATTCCCGGCCGGAGGCAGCAGATTCCGCGGACCACGCAGTCGATCTGCACACCCGCCTGGGAGGCGTCGTAGAGCGCATCGATGATCTGTTGGTCGACCAGCGAGTTGCATTTGATCCAGATCGCGGCCGGCCGGCCGGCCTTCGCGTGGGCCACCTCCGCCTCGATGTTCTCGAGGAGGCGCGGCTTCAGGGTCAGCGGCGAGACCGACATCCGCTCCAGCTCGGCCGGTTCCGCATAGCCGGTGATGAAGTTGAACATCCGACTGACGTCCCGCGCCACCGCCGGATCGGCGGTGAAGAAGGAGAGGTCGGTGTAGATGCGCGCGGTGATCGGGTGGTAGTTGCCGGTCCCGACGTGACAGTAGGTGACGAGGCGGTCGCCCTCGCGGCGCACCACCATCGACAGCTTGGCGTGGGTTTTCAGCTCGATGAAGCCGAACACCACCTGCGCGCCGGCCTTCTCCAGGTTGCGCGCCCAGCGGATGTTGGCCTCCTCGTCGAAGCGGGCCTTCAGCTCGACCAGCGCCGTCACCGACTTGCCGAGTTCGGCGGCTTCCGCGAGTGCGGCGACGATCGGCGAGTTCGAGGAGGTGCGGTAGAGCGTCTGCTTGATCGCCACCACGTTGGGATCGCGGGCGGCCTGGGCGAGGAACTGCACCACGGCGTCGAAGGATTCATAGGGGTGGTGGACGATGAAGTCCTTCTGCCGGATCGCGGCGAAGACGTCGCCGCCGCTCTCGCGGATGCGCTCTGGGAAGCGCGGGTTGTAGGACTTGAACTTCAGGTCCGGCCGGTCGATGCCGACGATCTGCGACAGCTCGTTGAGGGCGAGCATGCCCTCCACGAAGATCACCGCATCGCTGCCGATCTCGAGCTCGTCGGCCACGAAGGCGCGCAGATCCTCTGGCATTCCGGCCTCGACCTCCAGCCGGATGACGACGCCGCGGCGGCGCTGCTTCAGGGCCGTCTCGAAATGCAGGACGAGGTCCTCGGCCTCCTCCTCGATCTCCAGGTCGGAATCGCGGATGACGCGGAACGCGCCCTGTCCGCGCACGGTGTAACCGGGGAAGAGCCGGCCGGTGAACAGCACGATGACCTGTTCGATGGCGATGAAGCGGGCGGTCGCATCGTTCTCGGCATCCGGCAAACGCACGAACCGGTCGAGCACCGCCGGGAGCCGGATCAGCGCGCGCAGGGTCCGGCCGTCGCGCGGACGCACCAGCATCAGCGCGATGGTGGAGCCCAGATTGGGAATGAACGGGAACGGGTGCGCCGGGTCGATGGCCAGCGGCGTCAGCACCGGCAGGACGAGGTTGAGGAAGTAGTCCTCCAGCCACGCCCTGTGCTCCTGAGTCAGACCGGCGGGCTCCAGGAGCTCGATGCCGACGCCGAGGAGTTCCCCGCGCAGCTCGCGCCAGCGCGTCTGCTGGTCGAGGGCGAGGCGCGAGACCTCGGTTCCGACGCGGGCGAGCTGCTCGGCCGGGGTCAGGCCGTCCTGCGAGGGCAGGACGAGGCCGGCGCGGACTTGATCGTGCAGGCCGGCGACGCGCACCATGAAGAATTCGTCGAGGTTGTTGGCCGAGATCGATAGGAAGCGAAGTTGCTCCAGGAGGGGATGGTTCGCGTTCGAGGCCTCCTCCAGCACCCGGCGATTGAACTGGAGCCAGGACAGTTCGCGGTTGACGAAGCGCTCGGGAGAGTGCCGCAGGGCGAGCCCCGCCTCCCGCACGGAATCGCGCGCTTCGGCGCCGGGCAGCACCTCGGCGGGCGGCGGCAGGTCTCCGGGCGGCGGCAGGTCGAGATCGGCGTCGGGCAGGGCCTCTGAGGCCGCAGCCACTGACGTCGGGGCTTCGGGGCGCGAAGATTCGGCGCGCGGAGATTCGGACGCCGGCACCCGCGCCTCCGTGGGGACCTCCTGGATCGCTTTTCCCGGCCGCGGCTTGGGAGAGCCCGAGACAGGGGGCGCGGTCCGCCGGGCGGTTGGACGGGCCGCCCGGGCGCGGCCCTCGGTGACACGCGGGGTTCCGTCATCCGCTGCGGTCGCGTCCGAGTCCATATCCGCCAAGAGTTCGTCTCCTACAGGTTGAGGGGTCGGCGTCGTAGCACGGCCCGGGTCGGTGTTTGTGACGGTTGAATGACGATCATCGGTCGCCGGACGAGCCGGCGCGCCATTCTCACGCGAGCGCTTCGTCCCCGGGCTCGGCTTGATCCTCATCCTCCGGTTCCTCGTCGTCCGGCGCTTCGACCCCGAAGCCGAGGCGCTGCAGCACCGCCAGCGCCAGGGGCTTGGTGATGCGCCGGCCCCGGCTCAGGGCATCCCGGTCCAGTGCGGTGACGACCTCTCGGGCCCGCCCGAGGGAGCGATCGATCCGCAGGGCCAGGGCCTCGACGATGGCGAGATCCACCACCAGCTGGCGGTCGACGAAGAGCTTGACGAGCACCGCGCGCAGCAGGGCGTCGTCGGGCGGAAGGATTGTGGCGCCGGGCGCGAGACGCAGGCGCGAGCGCAGGTCCGCCGTGGTCAGGCCCAAGCCTTCCACCGAGGTGGCGGAGGTGACGAGCACCGGGCAGCCGCGCTCGCGGGCGAGGTTCAGGAGGTGGAACAAGGCGGCTTCGTCGCGAGGTGCGGTTCCGTCGACTCCGGCGCGGTCGATATCCTCGATCACCAGGGCGCCGTTGGAGAGGAAGCGCGGGACGGTGGCGGCCGTGATCTCCGAGGCCTGCGCGGTCCAGGCGTGGGAGCGCGTCGCCCAGATCGAGGCGAGGTGGCTCTTGCCGCTGCCCGGCGGCCCGGTGAGCAGGCACACGGTGTCGGGCCAGTTCGGCCAGGCCTCGATGAGCGCGTAGGCGGCCTCGTTGGCGGGTCCGACGAGGAAGTCCTCGCGGCCGTAGCGTGGGTCGGCCGGCAGATCGAAGGCCAGCTGCTTCGGGGGGACGGTGTCGCGGGTGGCCATTCAGGGTTCGGGCTTGGACAGGAGCACGGGCGCGTCCGCGTGGTAGAGTGGGCTCTGGAGGTAACGCTCCAAGACGAAGCGGACGAGCACGCCGATGGAGGCCGCCACCGGGACCGCGAGCAGGAGCCCGAGGAAGCCGAACAGCGAGCCGAAGGCGAGGAGGGCGAACATCAGCCAGACCGGGTGCAGGCCGACCGACTCGCCGACCAGCTTGGGCGAGATGATGTTGCCTTCGAGGAACTGGCCGACGACGAAGACCCCGATGGTCAGCCCGATATGCAGCCAGTCGGAATCCGGCCAGAACTGGGCCAGGGCGACGCCGGCCGAGAGCAGGAACCCGGTCAGGGTCCCGACATAGGGGATGAAGGTCAGGAAGCCGGCGATCAAGCCGATGAGCACGCCGAAGTTCAAGCCGACCAGGAACAGGCCGACGGCGTAGAAGGTGCCGAGGATGAGGCAGACCAGGGTCTGGCCGCGGACGAAGCCCGTGACCGCCCCGTCGATCTCGCGTCCGAGGCGCCGCACGACCGGGCGGTGGCGCGGGGGTACCCACCGGTCGAGGGTCGCGATCATCCGGTCCCAGTCGACCAGGAGGTAGAACGCCACCACCGGCGTCACCACGAGGAGCGACGCGATGGAGATCAGGGCCTGGCTGCCCGACCACAGGGACTTGAGGAAGGCGAGGAACCAGGTGCCCCCCTGCCCGACCAGGGTCCCGACCTGCGACTGCAGGTCGGTGAGGACGTCGGCCCCGCCCACCCGCTGCAGCAGCGGCCCTGCCCGGTCCGCCAGGATGCCCTGCAGCCGCGAGACCATGCCGGGCAGGGTCGCGATCAGCGCCGAGATCTGGTTGGCGGCCAGCGGCACCGCGATGAGCAGGACCACCACGAGTCCGACCACGAACACCGCCAGGATGAGGAGCGAGGCGGCGAGTCGTCCAAGTCCGAGGCGCTCCAGCCGGTCGGCGATCGGATCGAGAAGATAGGCGAGGGCCAGGCCCGCCACGAAGGGCAGGAGCACGTCGGCGAGGAGGTAGACCAGCAGAGCGAGGCCCACGAGGGCCATCAGCCCGATCATCGCCCTGCCGCGCATCGGCCGTTCCCCGTTCACGTCGTCGTTCGCGGATCAACAGTGGGAACGGGAGGGGATGGGGTCAAGGCTGCGGGATGCATGCCGGCGCGCCTTCCCGCGCGCGCATCGGCCCCTGGGCGCCGCTCGGGGCACGAATATCCGCTCCCCGCGATGACGGACTCGCGGAGGCGCGCGGGAGCGGTTAGAGGTCGCGGAACACGGACCCTCGGAGAGCGGCGCGGATGACCGGCGAGCCCAAAAACGGAATGACCTACGCGCAGGCGGGCGTCGACATCGACGCCGGCAATGCCATGGTCGAGACGATCAAGCCGCTGGTGAGGGCTACCCGCCGGCCGGGCGCGGATGCCGAGATCGGCGGCTTCGGCGGGCTGTTCGACCTCAAGGCCGCGGGCTTCCGGGACCCGATCCTGGTGGCGGCCAACGACGGTGTCGGCACCAAGGTCAAGATCGCCATCGAGACGAACCGCCACGACACCATCGGCATCGACCTCGTGGCGATGTGCGTGAACGACATCATCGTGCAGGGCGCGGAGCCGCTGTTCTTCCTCGACTACTTCGCCACCGCCAAGCTGGTGCCCGGGGTCGGCGCCGACATCGTGCGCGGCATCGCGGCCGGGTGCCGGCTGGCCGGCTGTGCGTTGATCGGCGGCGAAACCGCCGAGATGCCGGGTCTCTACGACGGTTCCGACTACGATCTGGCCGGGTTCAGCGTCGGAGCGGCCGAGCGCGGCACCCTGCTGCCGCGCGGCAACATCGTGCCCGGCGACGTGGTGCTGGGCCTGCCCTCCTCTGGCGTCCATTCCAACGGCTTCTCGCTGGTGCGTCGGATCGTCGAGCGCAGCGGCCTGTCCTACGACGACCCCGCGCCCTTCGAGCCCGCCCGAACCCTCGGCGAGGCCCTGCTGGAGCCGACCCGGATCTACGTGAAGCCGCTGCTGGCGGCCCTGCGCACCACGGACGGGATCAAGGCGCTGGCCCACATCACCGGTGGCGGCTTCCCCGACAACCTGCCCCGGGTCCTGCCCGACGGCGTCGGCATCAGCATCGACCTCGACGCGATCATCCCGCCGCCGGTCTTCGGCTGGCTCTCGGAGGTCGGCGGGGTCGCCGAATCCGAGATGCTGCGCACCTTCAACTGCGGCATCGGCATGGTGGTGGTGGTGGCGCCCGAGAGCGTGAGCGCCGTGTCGAAGGCCCTCGACCTCGGCGGCGCCTCTCCGGTTCGCCTCGGCCGGATCACGCCGCGCGGGGCCGAACCCGTGACCTTCGAAGGCCGGCTCGCCTTCTGATGGCGCCCGCAAGAAGGACCCGCGTCGCGATCCTCATCTCGGGGCGCGGCTCCAACATGGCTTCGCTGATCGCGGCGGCGCAGGCGCCGGACTACCCGGCCGAGATCGTGCTGGTGGCGGCCAACCGTCCCGAGGCTCCCGGACTCGTCTACGCGGCGGAACGTGGCATCCCGACCCGCGCCATCGATCACAAGGCCTATCCGAGCCGGGAAGCCTTCGACGCGGCGCTGAACGCCGAACTGGAGGCGGCCGATATCGACCTCGTGTGCCTGGCAGGCTTCATGCGGATCTTCTCCGCCGGCTTCGTCGAGGCCTGGGCGGGGCGGATGATCAACATCCACCCGTCCCTGTTGCCGCTGTTCAAGGGCGTGCACACCCACGAGCAGGCCCTGGCCGCCGGGGTGCGGCTGCACGGTTGCACCGTGCACTACGTCGTTCCCGAACTCGATGCCGGCCCGATCATCGCGCAGGCGGCCGTGCCGGTTCGGCCCGGCGACGATGCCGACGCGCTGGCCGCCCGCATCCTGGTGCAGGAGCACCGGCTCTATCCCCAGGCCCTGGCTCTCGTCGCGGGCGGGCGCGTCGACCTCGACGGCGCACGGGTGGTGTTTTCGGAGGACGTATCGGGGGCGGAAGGAGCGCTGCGGAGCCTGTAGCTCGGCGGCTGCCGCGGCCGGATCACGCGTTCGGCAGGTGGGTCGCCAGCGCTTCGAGCACCGCCATGCGCACGGCGACCCCCATCTCGACCTGCTCGCGGATCAGCGACTGCGCCCCGTCGGCGATCTCAGAGGAAATCTCGACGCCGCGGTTCATCGGACCCGGATGCATCACCAGAGCATCGGGGGCGGCAAGCCGCAGCTTGTCGGCATCGAGGCCGAAATAGCGGAAATACTCCTTCACGGAGGGCACGAAGGAGCCGTTCATGCGCTCGCGCTGCAGGCGCAGCATCATGACGATGTCGCAGCCCTCCAGGCCCGTGCGCATGTCGGTGAAGACCTCGACGCCGAAGCGCTCGATGCCGGTGGGCAGCAGGGTCGAGGGCCCGATCACCCGTACCCGCGCGCCGAGAGCCTGGAGCAGGATGAGGTTCGAGCGCGCCACGCGGCTGTGCAGGACGTCGCCGCAGATCGCGACCCGCAGACCCTCGATCCGGCCCTTGTTGCGCCGGATCGTCAGCGCGTCGAGGAGCGCCTGCGTCGGGTGCTCGTGGGCGCCGTCGCCGGCATTGACCACGGCGCAGTCGACCTTGCGGGCCAGAAGGTGCACGGCGCCGGCCGCGTGGTGGCGCACCACGATGATGTCGGGCCGCATGGCGTTGAGGGTGGCGGCGGTGTCGATGAGGGTTTCGCCCTTCTTCACCGACGAGGAGGCCACCGACATGTTCATCACGTCGGCCCCGAGACGCTTGCCCGCGAGCTCGAAAGAGCTCTGCGTGCGCGTGGACGGCTCGAAGAACAGGTTGATCTGGGTGCGGCCGCGCAGGGTCGTGCGCTTCTTCTCGACCTGGCGGGAGAGGGCGACGGCGTCCTCCGCGCGATCGAGCAGGATCTCGATGTCGGGTCGAGTGAGTCCCTCGATCCCGAGCAGGTGCCGGTGGGGGAAGCTGGGGGGCGCGGCTGTCATGCTGGGTCCAGGCCTATAGGCCGCCCTGTCAAGGGCGGCAAGCGCACCCGGCCGGTGCGCTCCGGGTGCCGGCAGGCCCGGAGCCGTCAGGCTCCGGGCGCCACCAGCGGCCGCAGGGATTCGGCCAGGTCGGTGAGGCTCAGGCCGCCCTTCTGCAGCACCCGGTCCGCGCGTCCCGCGAGCCGCCTGCGGTCGTCGGCGGTGATGTCCTTGGCGGTCAGCACCACGACGGGAATGTCGCGCCACTCCGCCCGCTCGCGCAGGGCTCTCAGGAAGCCGAAGCCGTCCATCTCCGGCATCATCAGATCGAGGAGGATGAGGCAGGGCTTCTTGGCCGCGGTCGCCTCCAGGCCGGCGACGCCGTTCTCGGCCGCGGCCACGCGCCAGCCCTCGCGGGTCAGCATCGCGGAAAGGCGCTCGCGCGCATCCGGGTCGTCGTCGATGATCAGCACCGGACCCTTGTGCTCGGAGGGCTTGAACCGCTCCATGGCCGATTTGAGCTGGCCCCACTCGATCGGCTTCTGCAGGTAGTCGGTGGCCCCGAGGGAGAAGGCGAGGTTCTGCTCGTCGAGCACCGTCACCATGATGATCGGGGTTGCGCCGAGCTCCGGATCGGCCCGCAGGGTGCGCAGCACCGACCAGCCGTCCATGCGCGGCATCGTCACGTCGAGGAGGATGACCCGGGGCTTGAGCTCTCGCGCCCGCTCGACGCCTTCGCGCCCGTCGCGCGCGGTGGCCACGGTGAAGCCGTCGCGCTCCAGGAAGCGCGCGAGGAGGTCGCGCGTCGCCGCGTCGTCGTCGATGATCAGGACATGGCCCCCGGGGATCGATCGCGCTTCGCCGGTCCGGTGCAGGACGTCGAGGTCGTGGTGGGCCGCCTCGACCGGGTTCGGCGGCACATAGGTCGCGGGTACCGCCAAGGTGAAGGTGGTGCCGGCCCCTTCCTCGCTCTCCACTTCGATGCGACCGCCCAGCATCTCGGCGAAGGCGCGGGTGATGGCGAGGCCGAGGCCGGTGCCGCCGAACCGGCGGGTGGTCGAGGCGTCGGCCTGGGTGAAGCGCTGGAACAGCTTGGCCTGTTGCTCGGGATTCATGCCGATGCCGGTGTCGGTGATACGGAAGACGAGCCAGTCGGTTCCCGCACGCGGGGCGCGGGCGACCGACAGGGTGATGTGTCCGGCTTCGGTGAACTTTGCGGCGTTGCTCAGGAGATTGATCAGGCACTGGCGCAGCTTGGTCTGATCGGTCTGCGCCTCGCCGAGGTCGTCCGCCATCTCCAGGGCGAGGCTGTTGCCCTTCTTGTCGACCAGGGATTCCACGGTGGCGGCGACGTCGCGCACGGTCTCGGCCACCGGGAAGGTCTCGGCATAGATCTCCATGCGCTCGGCCTCGATCTTCGAGAGGTCGAGGACGTCGTTGATCAGGCCGAGCAGGTGGCGGGCATTCGCCTCGATCTTGCGCATGTCGGCGAGAAGCCCTTCCTCGCCGAGGTCTTCGATCTCCTCCTGCAGCATCTCGGAATAGCCGATCACCGCCGAGAGCGGGGTGCGCAGTTCGTGGCTCATGTTGGCCAGGAACTGGCTCTTGGCCCGGTTGGCCTCCTCCGCCGCCTCCTTGGCGGCTTCCAGGGCGAGCTCCGCCTCCTTGCGGGCCGTCACGTCGGAATGGGTGCCGACCCATTCGCGGATGTTGCCGTTCTCCTCCAGTATCGGGACCGCGCGAGCCGACATGATCCGCCACACCCCGTCCTGGCGGCGAATGCGGTGCTCGATCTCATAGGGCGAGAGGGTCTCCAGCGCCTGAAGCCAGGCCGCGCCGGTGCGCTCGCGATCGTCGGGATGGATCGAACCGAGCCACCCGGCCCCGGCGGCCTCCTGGGGCGTCTGGCCGGTGAAGCGTGTCCACTCGGACGGGGTCACCTCGAAGCCTCCCTCGGGATTGGTGGTCCAGACGATGGCGGTGGTCGCCTCGGTCAGGGAACGGAAACGCTCCTCGCTGTGGCGCATGCGCTCCTCGGAGAGCTTGCGCAGGGTCTCGTCGGAGACGACGAGCCCGACGCCGTCGGCCTGCACGCCGTCGGAACGTCCGGAGCCGGTGCGACCGCGCAGGGGGTAGAAACTCATCTGGAAGTGGCGCACCCCGCGTGGGGCGCTCGGCGTGGGCACCGCCACGTCGACGTTGGTGGTCACGAGGCCCTCGTCGCGGGCCGCCTTGAGCTTCGGGATCAGCTGTTCCTGGAGCATCGGCACGTTCGCCCAGATCGGCGCGCCGAGATCGGCCCCGAAGCCGCGCTCGTTCATGGTGGCGAGCGCCCGGTTCATGTGCTGGATCGTCAGGTCGCGGTCGAGGAAGCCGAGGCCGACGGGAGCGTTGGCGAAGACCCCGTCCAGGAGGGCCGCCGTGCGCTGCTCGTCGCGCCGACGCACCAGGGCGAGGCGCCCGAGGAGCCCGACGGCGCCGAGCGCCGAGGCGACCGACACCAGCAGCAGCACCAGGGAGAGCACGCGGTCGCGCTCCTCGCCCGTGGCGAGGACGGCGTTGGCATGGTTCTGCACGGTCTTGGCGGCCGCCCGCACGCCGTCCATGGTGCGCTTGCCCTCCCCCATCCGGGCCAGCGAGACAGCGGCGTCGTAGCCCTGGGTGCGGCGCAGATTGATGACGTGCGCGGCGTAGCTTCGCTTGGCCTCGACGAACCGGCGCAGGTCACGCATGTGCTCGGGACCCTGCGCATCGCTCGCCGTCGACAGGGCCTCGATGGCGTTGAGCTGCCCGTCGATGGTGTTCTGTGCCGCCTGGTAGGGCTCCAGGTAGGGCTCCTCGCCGAACAGCACGTAGCCGCGCATCCCGGTCTCGAGCTCGACCATGTTCGAGAGCAGGCGCTCGCTCTCGCTGAGGATCGCGTGCTGACGCGCGCCGTCGATGCGGCTCGCCTCGCTGGCCAGGTAGTTGCCCACCCCGGCTGCCACCGCGATGCCGATCAGCACCAGGGCGAGGGGCGAGCTCGGTACGCCCGCGAGGAGGCGCGGCTTGCGCCAACCACGCTCGGGACGCTTCGGGAAGGCGCTGGTCATGCGATACGATTCATGGGGTTGGCGCCCTGTCGGGCGGGAGGAAAATCCGGCTGAGCGCGGCGGCGGTGTCCCGCGTACGGTCTCGCTGCGTCGGGAGCGCAGGAAGCCGGGAGCGCAGGAGCCGGTGTCGCGGCGGCAGGACCAAGGCCCCGCCGCTCGCAAACGCGCCGGCTTCGCTTCCGTTCATCCCGCGTCTCGCCGCGCCGCATGGCAGGTGCCCTCACTCCAGATGTACTCAATCGCCGCCCTCATCGGGGATGGCGAGGAGCGTCCCGCAGGCCTTGCAATGGACCGCATCGGTCTCGTGGCGCTGGAGGCCGCAGGCCGGACAGGCGAAGCGCACCTTGGGCGGGCGGAACAACACCTGGGCGAGGCGCAGAAAAAGAGTCACCCCGAAAATCATCACCGCCACCGAGATGAGGCGGCCGGAGGTTCCCGGCAGCGTGATGTCGCCGTAGCCGGTGGTCGTCAGGGAGGTCACGGTGAAGTAGAGCGCGTCGACGGCGTTGCCGATCGCCGGGTTGGTGCCGTGTTGGGTGGCGTAGACGATCCCGGTCATCACGAAGACGAAGACCGCCAGATTGGTGCCCGCCAGGATCGCGTCCTCGTTGTCGCGGAAAAGGGCGCTGTCCGCGCGCATCCGGTCGAGGAGCTGGTAGGTCCGCAGCAGGCGCAGGGTCCGCAGAATGCGCAGGAAGCCGACGCCCTCCCCCACGACCGGCGCGAGGAACGAGACCACCGCGGCGATATCGGCCCAGGTCGAGAGGTGCCGGAACTCTCGGAGCCTGGCACGGCTGATGACGAGCCGGGCCAGGAAGTCGAGGAGTACGACGAGGCCCAGGGCGACGTCGATCCCCTCGATCCAGGGGTGGCGCGGCAGGAACGACGTCCCCACGACCCAGACCACCGTAGCCGCGTCGAAGACCAGGAGGCCGTAGCGGAAGCGGTGTGCCCGGTTGGTCGAGCCCTCGTAGAGGCCGGCGAGGCGCGCGGCGAGCGGGGTCATGGCGGTGGGGCGGGCTCCTCAGCGCCGGAGGCGGTTGCCGAGGACGAAGCCGAAGAGGCCCATCAGGATGATGCCGGCCGCCCCCTCGATGCCCACCAGAAGGTTGGTGACGCGGCCCACCGGCTTGACGCCGATCTCGGGTGGGTTCGCCGTCATCATGTTGAGGGCGCTGTAGCTCACGAGATCGAGGGGGTTGTAGGTCGCCCGGCCGTCGCTCCCTTCGGGGATGAGGCCGCCGGTGAGGCCGTAGAGGCCCGCGAACACGAAAATGAGGATGACGAAGGCGCGGGCGATGCGCGACAGGCTCTCGCCGTAGTCGCAGAGCCATTCCACGAAGCGATCGGCGACCCACTGATAGCCGTGCCGGGCAAGGTCCGGGCCCGCGCGCCGCTCCCACGCCGCCCGCGCCTGCGCGCCCGCGTGGAACCGCCCCATCCGGCGTCCGCGCTTGTAGGCCCAGCTCGCCGCATCCTGGCTGCCGATGCTCTTGAAGTTCTGCTCCAGGGCGAGGTAGCTCGCCTGGGCCGCGACGTAGTCCCGGGCGACCTCTTCGCCCACCGCGCCGCCGAGCTGGTCCACCCGCATCCGAGTGCCGTTGAGCCAGGCCCCGGCGAAGCGTGCGTGGCGCAGGTCGCAGGTGGAGAGGTTGAGCCGCACCAAGCTGGTCTCGGAGAGGTCCGCTCCCGACAGGTCGGCCCCGTCGAGCTTGACCCCGGTGAAGTTGGCGCCCCGCAGGCGCGAGCCGCTGAGCTGCGTCTTCTTGAGGCTGGCGCCCTCGAAATCCGCGTAGGTGAGGTTGACGCCGACGAGCTTGACCTCGTCCAGGCGAGCGCCGCGGAAATGCGTGTAGTCGGCATCCGCCCCGGTGAAGTCGGCGCCCCAAAGGTCGGCTCCGTCGAAGTTGGCGCCGTCGAGGAGCGTGCGGCGGAGCTTGGCGAAGCGCATGGCCGCGCCGCCGAAATGCGCATCCTCCAGCATCGCGTCGTCGAAGTTGGCCTCGCCCCCGGCGATGCCGGTGAAGCGGGCGCCGCTGAGATCGGCCCCGGCGAAGTTCGCCTCCTCCACCGTGGCGCCGGAAAAGAGCGCGGAGCGTCCGAGGACACCGCCGAGGGCGGCACCCGCGAGGTTGGCTCCGGTGAGGTCCGTATTCTCTAGGTGCGCATCGGTGAGATCCGCCCCGGCAAGGGCGAGGCCGGCGTGCTTCGGGTCCCACCAGGCCGGTGGTTCCGGACTGTCGCCGAGCCGGGCCGCGAGGGCGTCGCGTCCCAGGGGCAGTCCGCCGAGGTCGCGAGATTCATCGTCGGTAAAGCCGAAGGGACCCCCGCCTTCGAAGCGGGCGAGGAGCGCCTCGACCCGCGCGCGCGCTGCGGCGGCCTCCCCCGCGTCAGGCTCCATGACTGGCCTCCCGGCGGGCCGCGCGGGCACCATTCCGGCCCTCGGGCGTTCCGCAACGCTTGGCCACGGCGCGCCAGCGATGGCGCGGGAGATGAAGTGTGGCGGGGACGTGGATGGCACTCGGCCTGAAGGCCTTCGGGATGCTCCTCGCGGCGGCGACGCTGCTGCCGTTCATTCCCAGCAATTCGGGCTTCATCCGCACCTTCGATTTCCCACGGCTGCAGATTGCGGCCCTGATCGTGCCGGTGGTCCTGGGCCTGCTGCTCGTCGCCCGCGATGCCACGGGACTGACGCTCGCCGCGAGCCTCCTCGCAGCCCTAGCCTACCAGGTGGTCTGCATCTACCCGTTCACGCGGCTGGTCTCGCCGCAAGCGGTGGCGGCGGAGGCCGGCGCGTGCCGCTCCGAGTCCGGCATGTCGATCATGGTCGCCAACGTGCTCGAGTCCAACCGCGCCTATGCGCCGATCCTCGATCTCGTCGCCGCGCAGGATCCCGACCTGCTGCTGCTCGTCGAGACCGATGCAGCCTGGGCTCAGGCGCTCGAACCCCTGCGGACGCGCTATCCCCACGTGCTGGCCCGGCCTCAGGGCAACACCTACGGGCTGATGTTCTACTCGAAGCTCCCCCTCATCGACCCGCAGGTGCGCTTCCTCCGGGAGGATGACGTTCCCTCCGTCCGCACCGGCGTGACCCTGCGCTCGGGCGAGACCTTCACCTTCTTCGGCGTCCATCCGCGCCCGCCCCATCCGGGCCAGAGCAGCGCCGCGCGCGACGCCGAACTCGTCCTGGTGGCGCGTGAGGTGAAGGCGGAGGGGCGCCCGGCAGTGGTGGCGGGCGACCTCAACGACGTCGCCTGGTCCAAGACCAACGATCTCTTCCAGCGGATCAGCGGGCTTCTCGACCCGCGCATTGGGCGCGGTCTCTACCCCACCTTCAACGCGAAATGGCCCCTGCTGCGCTGGCCCCTCGATCATATCTTCTTCAGCGACGACTTCCTGCTCGGCCGAATCGAACGCCTGGGACATATCCAGTCCGACCACTTTCCGATCCTCATCAGCCTGTGCCGCAGCGAGAAGGCCCCGCACCTGCAGGAGGCCCCGGAAGCCACGGCGGACGATCACGCGGACGCCCGGGCGGCTCTGGAAGCCGCGCCTTGAAGGCCGGCGCCCGCGCCGGCACGCTCAATGCTGCGCGACGCCTGCCGCCATGTTGATCGCCAGTGCCAGGACGCTCGTGTTGAAGACGTAGGCGTAGATCGTCTGCACCGTCGCGACCCGGCGCATCGCCTTGCTGGTGATGTCGGTGTCCGAGGTCTGGGACGTCGCCCCAATGGTGACGGAGAAGTAGAAGAAGTCCCAGAAATCCGGGTTCTCGTCGCCGTTGAAGTCGAGCCCCCCGCGGGAGGTGTCGTCGTCGGCGCCGTAGTAGAGGTGCGCGTAGTGCACCGTGAACACGACCTGCACGAAGAGCCAGGCGCAGATCATGGTCGCCGCGGCGAGGGCGAGATGGCTCAGGCGGTAGGCCTCGCTGCCGTTGCCGCCAAGGACCAGCATGGCCACGGCACCGAAGCTCGCCGCTGCCGCCAGGATCGCGAAGAGCGAGACCGCGAAGGCGCTGTCGTCGAGGCGCGAGGCCTCGGCCCGCAGCGAATCCTGCGACTGACGCGCCGCCCTGCCGACGATGAGCCCGCAATAGACGATGACGCCGAGGCACCAGCCGATGAGGAGCCGGACCGACAGGTCGGCGAAGGGCAGGACCAGGGCGAGCACCAAGGTGAGCCCGACGCTGCCGAGGAGGCGCGGCCGAAGCCAGAAGGCCTGGATGGGATTGAGCATGCGCCGCCTCGAAGAGTGAGCCTGAGGCTTCGCTCCTGCGCCCGTGGGCGCCCTATCCGCAAGCCTTGTCGCAGCTTGGTCCACCGCCCCGAACGAACCGGGCGATCCAGGGCCGTAACGGCACGAAGAGGCGGTAGGCGACCTCGCCCAGGCCGAGCACGCCTGGCAGGCGGGCGAAGCGCGCGAGGATGTGCCAGCGCGGCAGCACGGCCCAAAGGGCGGCGAAGCCGGCGGCGCCCGAAGCCAGCGTGCCATCGGGGCGTCGGACATGAAAGCGCGCCCGCGCGGCACCGAGTGTGAGATCCGGCCCGAGCGCCGGATCCTCGATGCCGACATCGACCCAGGCGACCCGCTCGGCCCCATCCGAGCGCCGGTACGCCCGGATCTCCGCGGCACAGAGGGGACAGGCACCGTCGAAATAGACGGTCAGCGAAGGGGTCGCGGTCTGGGAGGCGAGCATCCCGGAGACATAGGGCGCTGCCCCACGACGAAACACGGCCGCGGATCGCTCCGCGGCCGTGCCGGATTCACTCAGGCGCCGGCTTCAGCGGCGGGCCAGCGCCTTGAGGGCGTTGCGGCCGGCATAGAGGGCCTGGGAACCGAGGCCCTCCTCGATGCGGATGAGCTGGTTGTACTTAGCCAACCGGTCCGAGCGGGCCAGCGAGCCGGTCTTGATCTGTCCGCAATTCGTCGCGACCGCGAGATCGGCGATGGTCGAATCCTCGGTCTCGCCGGAGCGGTGGGACATGACGGCGGTGTAGCCCGCACGCTGGGCCATTTCGACGGCGGCCAGCGTCTCGGTGAGGGAGCCGATCTGGTTGACCTTCACCAGGATGGAGTTGCCGGTCTGCTCGGCGATGCCGCGCGACAGGCGCGTCACGTTGGTAACGAACAGGTCGTCGCCGACGAGCTGGCAGCGATCACCGACCCGATCGGTGAGCAGCTTCCAGCCCTCCCAATCGTCCTCGGACATGCCGTCCTCGATCGACAGGATCGGGTAGGCGTCGACCAAGCCGGCGAGGTAGGCGACCTGCGCCTCGATATCGCGGGTCTGGCCCTCCCCCTCGTAGTGGTAGGCGCCGTCCTTGAAGAACTCAGTGGCGGCGCAGTCGAGGGCCAGGACCATGTCGGTGCCGGGCTTGAAGCCAGCGGCCTGGATCGACTGCATCACGAAGTCGAGGGCGGCCTCGGCCGAGGGCAGGTTCGGGGCGAAACCGCCCTCGTCGCCCACGTTGGTGTTGTGGCCGGCCTTCTTGAGGGCGCCCTTCAGGGTGTGGAACACCTCGGCACCCATGCGCACGGCCTCGGCGAGCGAGGACGCGCCCACCGGCATGATCATGAATTCCTGGAAGTCGATCGGGTTGTCGGCATGCGCGCCGCCGTTGATGATGTTCATCATCGGCACGGGGAGCACCCGACCCTGCGTCCCGCCAATGTAGCGGTAGAGGGGCAGGCCGGCGGTCTCTGCCGCCGCCTTCGCGACCGCGAGCGAGACGCCGAGAATCGCGTTGGCGCCGAGGCGGCTCTTGTTCGGGGTGCCGTCGAGCTCGATCATCGCCTCGTCAATGGCGATCTGGTCCTCGGCATCCATGCCGCCGATGGCGTCGAGGATGTCGGACTGCACAGCGTTGACCGCCTTGCGAACGCCCTTGCCGCCATACCGGCCCTTGTCGCCGTCGCGCAGTTCCATCGCCTCGTGCGCGCCGGTGGAGGCGCCCGACGGAACCGCCGCGCGGCCGAAGGACCCGTCCTCGAGCAGCACGTCGACTTCGATGGTCGGGTTCCCCCGGCTGTCGAGGATCTCACGGGCGGCGATGTTGGTGATCGCGGTCATGCAGGCGCCTTCTCGGACGTTACGGCGTGTCGAGGCCCCAACGGCGGGGCCGGATCCGTCCCCGATGAGCCGAATGGCCGCATCCGGGACAGGGTGATTCCGCCGAGGCTTATCCGCCAACGCTTCGCCTCCGGCAAGCGCTCTGCGCAGCCTGCCCGTGCCAGAAGGCTCGAATCCCGCAATCGGACCCTGGAAGACCGATCGGTCTAGCGGTCGCCTGCGCCCGACAGGAGCAGTTCGATCTGCGCCATCCCGTTCTCCCGGGCCTTGGCCTCCGTCGGGTGATTCCGATCCGACCGCTGGATCAGCTTCCCTTTCCGGCGGATCGCCCATTGGTAGGGGGAGCCCGGGGCCTTGGGCGGCTGGATCTCCAGGGTGTAAGGGTAGGTAGCCGTGTTTTCGTCGCTCATGGCTCACATATGGCACGCGGATTCGGCGGCTGCCACTCATGGACACCACTTGGGTGGCAAATTGATCGTTTTTCCGCCCCAACGCCTGTGGCCGAATTCCCCGTCAGCTCCGAAAGGTTCGTTATGACCCAGCATTCAGGGCCCGAGGGCCTGCAACTCGGGCAGATGAGCCCCCTGCCCGCCTCGCCGGAGGAGGCTCGACTTGACCGGGTGCCGAACCCACATCCCGGCACCGACTATCTCGCCCGCTTCACCGTGCCGGAATTCACTTCCCTCTGTCCGGTCACCGGCCAGCCGGACTTCGCGATTCTGGTCATCGACTACGTGCCGGATCAGTGGCTCGTCGAGTCGAAGTCGCTGAAGCTCTACCTCACCGCCTTCCGCAATCACGGAGCCTTCCACGAGGATTGCACGGTCGGCATCGGCCTGCGCCTGACCGAGCTTCTGGGTCCCCGCTACCTGCGGATCTGTGGGTTCTGGTACCCGCGCGGCGGGATTCCCATCGACGTATTCTGGCAGACCGGCGAGCCGCCGAAATCCGTCTGGCTGCCTGATCCCGGCGTGCCGCCCTATCGGGCGCGTTGACGGACGGCCAGCCGCCTGCATCTGCCTACCGGTCCTCCAGGATGGCCCGCCGAACCTGTTCGACGAGCTGGCTCTGCGCTGCCGTGGGACCGCCGTGGATGGAAGCCACGGCCCGAAGCATGTCGACGAGGTCATCGACCTCGGATGGCGTGAGCCGGTCATGCAGCAACGGGGCCACGTCCCTGATCGCGATCTGAGGCTCGCGGGTCTGGTCCGCCGCATGGCGGATCACCGCCATGCGCGTCGCGAGGTTCTCCTCCGACATCTCCGTCACTGAACGCATCCGAGACAGGATCTCACGTTCCTGCTCTGGCGTCGCCAAGCCTCGCTGGCGGGCGACCAGCATCATCAACACTCCGGCGACATCGGCCGGATTTCGCATCGATCGCAGGGGCGCCAAGCGTTGCTGGACCTCGCCCGCCCTGCGGCGGCGGTCCCTGCGCCAATCGTTCAGAGCACGGTCGAGATGAGCCAGGCCGTTTCCGTAGCGGATCCAGTAGGTCAGTCCCGTAATGAAAAGGCCGACGATCGCAAGGAGAAAGGGCATCGTCGTCCGCCCGGCAGAGATTCACGGAATGCGCCCTGATGCAACCTTAGCGGGAATTTTGCAAGAGACGACGGGGCCGGCGATACGCACGCAAAAGGGCAGCCGGCTCGCACCGGCTGCCCCCGCAAATCGGACAAAACCCGATGGTTCAGTAACCGTAGCCGTAGGCGGGCGCGCCGTAGCCATAAGCGGGACGGGCGTAACCGTCACGGTAATAGGCGTCGCGGGCAGCGCCGGCGGCGATCGCACCGGCCGCGAGACCTGCGATACCGAGGCCGACGGCAGCGCCGGTTCCGATCCCACGGCGACGGCCGCCGTAGGCATAGCCACGGCCGTAACCCCGACCGCCATAGGCATGGCCGTGGCCGTAGCCGCCGTGTCCATAGCCGTGGCCGCGCGGACCGGCCTCGGCCGAGGTCGCGGCAGCGAGGCCGCCGAGCGAAAGGGTCAGGGCAGAAACGAGGGCGAGCTTGCGCATGATATCCTTCGGCATTCGAAAACGTATTGGATATTCCAACGTCAAGCTGACGCGATCGTTCCCTCAGGCCATCGGAAGCGGCAGATGCACGGCCCGCATCATCGGTCTTGGTGAATCAATCCCAGTCGATCGCGTGCGCTCCGGCCCTGCCTGGACTTCCCGTAACAGGGCTGGGATCTCCGCAGTGCCTGAAGGCCGCGGGCTGATGGTGCCTAACTGGTGGTGCGCGCCTTGGCGAGGCGATCGAAGGCCTGCAATTCGGCGAGCAGTGCTGGCAACTGCTTCAGCGGCACCATGTTGGGTCCATCGGAGGGGGCGTGGTCCGGGTCGGGATGGGTCTCGATGAACAGACCCGCGACCCCCACCGCCACGGCGGCGCGGGCGAGCACGGCGACGAATTCCCGCTGACCGCCCGAGGTGGCACCCTGTCCGCCGGGCTGCTGTACGGAGTGAGTCGCGTCGAACACCACCGGAGCGCCGTGCGTGACCCGCGCCATGATCGGCAGGCTGCGCATATCCGAGACGAGGGTGTTGTAGCCGAACGAGGCGCCGCGCTCGGTCACCAGCACGTTGGGATTGCCGGCTCCGGTTACCTTGGCGGCTACGTGCGCCATGTCCCAGGGCGCCAGGAACTGGCCCTTCTTGACGTTTACCACCCGTCCCGTGGCGGCGGCCGCGAGCAGCAGGTCGGTCTGCCGGCAGAGGAAGGCCGGGATCTGGAGCACGTCGATCACCTCGGCCGCTGGGGCGCACTGCGCCGCCTCATGCACGTCGGTAAGGACGGGCAGACCGAAGCGCGCCTTGATCTCCGAAAAGATCGGCAGCGCCTCGGAGAGACCGAGGCCGCGCGCGGTGGTGCCCGAGGTCCGATTCGCCTTGTCGAAGGAGGCCTTGAAAACGAGGCCGATCCCGAGCCGGTCCGTCATCACCCTCAGGGCATCCGCGATCTCGATCGCGTGGTCGCGACTCTCGAGCTGACATGGACCGGCGATGAGTGCGAAGGGCAGATGATTCGCGAAGGCGACTTCACCGGCGGTGACGATGGGGGCGGCGGAAAGGGAAGTCTCGGACATGGGGTCGGTCTAGACCGGCCGGGCTCCCGCGGGAAGGCCGGCGCGGCGGCGAAGCCCGGCCCGGGCGCTCGGCACCAGCACGCAGCGGGTGCGCGGCGACGCGAACGGGTCGACGTCGGGGGCCGTCTCGCAGCGGAGCGCCGCGCGCCCGGCGATGCCCTGCCGCGGCTGTCCCGTGACCAGGGCGTCTTGGTGCAGGCCGAGGGCGAGAGCCTCGACCGCCGCGGGCTTCGCTCCGGTGAGCGCTCCCGCGGCGAGGCCGATCAGCGCGTAGTAGCGACGGGCCGGCTCGCGCTCCAGCGCGGAAAAGGCCATCCGGCGGGCCCGGCAGTCGAGGCTCATCCGCTCGGCATCGGCCGCGCGAAACACGGCACGGGACCCCTCCCGCCCGGCGAGCGACGCGCCTGTCGCGCGGATCATCCGCGCCGTCAGGGCATCGCAGGCATCGGCCGCCGTTGCAGGCGTTGCAGCCCCGAGGACCAGGGGAATCATGATCGCCGCGAGCCGGATAGGAAACATCATCGGCTCGATCTAGCGCAGGGGGTGCCGACCGCCCACCGCTTACCGCCGCTGGGCGATCGAACCCGTGGCTTCACCCTGGCAGGCCTCGTGAGCATGGGAGCGCAGGACCCGCGGCAGGTGAACCGGATGCGCGCCGGCTTCGTCCTCGAAGGTGCCGGTGAGCGCATCGGCGCCGGCGACGCCCTGGAAATGAAGCGGCCCGGCTTCGGTCTCCACCGCGAAGCTGATCGCTTTGGTGACATCGTCGAGGGTGACTTCGGCGGCTGCACGGGGGCCGGGATGCCCGGCCCCCTCGTACGTCAAGCCGTCGCCATTGGGTGAGCGCCGCAGGGTGATGCGCTGGCCGGTCCGTGTGCCGCTCTCCGGCAGGGTGCAGAGGTCGGCATAGACGAAGGTGCCGGATGCCCAGGCGGTACGCGCCTGGACCGGGTCCGCTTCGGCCATGAGGATGCCGAGGGCCAGGCCGAGCAGGATTCGCCCGATCGAACGCTCAAGAAACGTCGCCGCGGTCACCGTCCTCAGGGTCACCATCGCGTTGCCTCCCGGATGCACGCCGCATCATCCGGTGCCGACGTTTCCGGATTGCGACAGGGTTTCAGGCCGCCGTGCGTGCGCGGGCCCGGTGCTCGGCTTCGAGGGATGCAAGAAGGATGCAGAGGGCGATGCCCTCGGCCGCCTTCGTGACGTCGCCGAGGCTGGGGAAGGTCGGCGCGAGGCGCAGGACGCTGTCCTGGGGGTCGCGGCCGTAGGGCGAAGTCGCCCCGGCCGGGGTCAGGGCGATACCGGCCTCCTTGGCGAGCCTCACCACCTCGGTTGCCGTGCCCTCGCGAGCCTCGACGGTGATGAAGTAGCCACCTTCGGGCCGCGTCCAGCGCGCGGCGCCGGTGCCGGCGAGGTGGCGCTCGAGGGCCTCCTGCACGGCCGCGAACTTCGGCGCGATGAGCGCACGGTGAGCATCCATGTGGGCCTGGAGCCCGGCGCCATCGCGCAGGAAACGCACGTGCCGCAGCTGGTTCAGCTTGTCGGGGCCGATGGTCTGCTTGGCGGCACGGGCCAGGAACCAGCGAGTATTCTCGGGCGAACCCGCAAAGATCGCGAGACCGGCCCCCGCCAGGGTGATCTTCGAGGTCGAGGCGTAGAGGAAGGGGCGGTTCGGATGGCCGGCCTCGGCACAGACTGCCAGGATATCGCGCACCGGGTGGCGATCGGTGGTGAGGTGGTGCACCGCGTAGGCGTTGTCCCAGAACAGGCGGAAGTCGGGGGCGCCGGTCTTCATGGCGGCGAGGCGCCGGACGGTCTCGTCGGAGAAGATCTCACCCGATGGGTTGGCGTATTTCGGCACGCACCACATGCCCTTCACGGCGGGGTCGGCGACCAGCTCCTCCACCAGGTCCATGTCCGGACCCTGACCCGTCATCGGCACCGGGATCATGCGGATGCCGAACTCCTCGCAGAGGGCGAAGTGGCGGTCGTAGCCCGGGACCGGGCAGAGGAAGACCGGCGTCTCACCCTGCGACCACGGCCGCTCGGAGCCCGGGACGCCCTTCAGGAGCGCCCACACGATGGTGTCGTGCATCAGGGCCAGGCTGGAATTGCCGCCGACCACGATCTGGTCGGCCGGCGCATCGATGAGGTGGGAGAACAGCGCCCGCAACTCGGGCAGGCCCTGCTGGCCTCCGTAATTGCGCGCATCCTCGCCGGCCGCGGTGGTGTAGTCGCCGTTGCCCGGCAGGGTGAGCATGCCGGTCGAGAGGTCGAGCTGCTCGGGCGCGGGCTTACCGCGCGTCATGTCGAGCTTGAGGCCCCGAGCCTTGAAGGCGTCGTAGGCGCTCCGGGCCCGCGCGTGCAGGTCCGCGAGTTCAGCCGTGCTGCGGTCGGCGATCGTCGTCATGCTGAGTCAGGTCCGGATGGGCGCGCGCGAGCGGTCTGAGAAGAGCGCGCACCATGACGCCTCGCGGCGCCCGCGTCACCCCGCGCGGGCGCGGGGCTCGGGGTTTCAGGGTTGCGTGGCATGCCAGGCGGCGCGGCCCTGTGCGTCTGCCCCGATTGGAAATGGCTGCCGCATAACGCATCGAGGGATCATCCGTCGCAGACGCGAAAGCGCCGGCCCTCGGGGGAGGACCGGCGCTTCGGCGTTCTGCTGACGGCCTCCGAGCGGCGAGGCGCCAGCCCCGGATCAGCCGGCCTTGTTCAGGGCCACCGCGACGAAGCGGGTGACGCCCTTGGCGCTCCTGACCCGCATCAGCACCGCTTTGCGGCCGCTCGACTCTGCGGAGCGGACACGCTCGGCGACCTCCGAGGGCTGCGAGACGCTGGAGCCGGCCACATCCAGAATGATGTCGCCCTGCTCGATGCCCTTGGCCGCGGCCGGACCGTCGGGATCGACTTCCATCACCGCCACGCCCTCGGAGCCGGCCCCGACTTCCGAGGCCGGGGCGAGGCTGAGGCCCAGGCGCGGCTGCCCGTTGGCCGAGGAACTGCGGTCGGTGCTCGCCACCTTGGTGTCGTTGGGCAGGACGCCCAGCTCCACCGTCGCGGTGTCGGATTTGCCGCCGCGCAGGTAGGTCAGCTCGACCTTGGCCCCCGGCTTGATGCCGGCGATCTTGCGGGACAGCTCCTTGGCGTCGTTGATCGGTGTGCCGTTGACCGACTCGATCACGTCGCCGGACTTGATGCCCGCCTTCGCCGCGGGCGTGCCTGCCTCGGCATGGTCCACCAGGGCGCCCTTGGCCTTGTCGAGGCCGAGGCCGTCGGCGATGTCCTTCGTCACCGGCTGGACCTGCACGCCGAGATAGCCACGCGCCACCTTGCCGTCGGCCCGGAGCTGGTCGACCACCGCCTGCACGGTCTCGGCCGGGATGGCGAAGGCCAGGCCCACGCTGCCGCCGGAGGGCGACGCGATGGCGGTGTTCACGCCGACCACCTCGCCGCCGACGTTGAAGGTCGGGCCGCCGGAATTGCCCTTGTTGATCGGCGCATCGATCTGCAGGAAGTCGTCATAGGGGCCGGCGCCGATGTCACGTCCGCGGGCCGAGACGATGCCCGCCGTCACCGTGCCGCCGAGCCCGAACGGGTTGCCGATGGCGACGACCCAATCACCGACGCGGGGCGCCGACTTGCTGAGCGAGACGTAGGGGAAGGTGCCGCCCTCGGTGATCTTAAGGAGCGCGAGGTCGGTCTTGGGGTCCTTGCCGATCACCTTGGCGTCGAGGGTGCGGTTATCGTCGAGGGTCACCTGCACGGACTTGGCCTTGTCGACCACGTGGTTGTTGGTGACCACGTAGCCGTCCGCCGAGATGATGAAGCCGGAGCCCATGGCGCCGCGTTGGCCCTGGCGCTTGGGCGTGCCGAAACCTTGGCCTGGACCGCCTTGGCCTGGACCACCCTGGCCGAACCGCTTGAAGAACTCGCGCAGCTGCGGCGGGACCTGCTGGTTCTGACCGGGGCCGTCCTCGTCGTCGGAATCGGCGCTGTCGTCGAGCTTTACTTTCACGGCGACGACGCCGGGCTTCACCTTGTCGACAACGCTGGCAAAGGAGCCCGGCGGGTGGTCGGGGGTCTCGATGGGGTTCTTGGAGAGGGATTGGGCGTAGGCCGGGGTAGCCGGCTGGGTCAGGCCGACACCGGCGGCGCCGGTCGCCACGAGGGCGGCCACGGCGACCGAGGCGAGGGCGTTGCGGCGCAGGCGATTGGGCTGAGCAGACATAGGAGTCTCCGGATCGGGGGGCCGCCATCGGCAGGCCGTGATCCGGTTTGTAGGGGGCGGCGTCTGACCCGGGCGTGGCGTGAAGATTACGGTTTGGACAGGTTCGCGGTCGGCGGCGGTAGAGTCAGGAGGCCGGCCCGCCAGCGCAGGTCGAGGAGCAGCCCCGCCGGGTGTGTGTCGAGGACCGGGGTGACGGGCAGACCGGCGGCATTCAGCAGGCGCGCCGCCCAATGATTGCAGACGTTGGCGTAGGAGAAGCGTCCCGCTCCGTCATAGAACAGGCTCGGTCCGTAGAGGCCCGGACCGCCGGCCACCGGTTGCCCGTCCACGAGGCGGAAGCTCCCCTCCAGGCGGGCGAGGAGGCGCGCGAGGCCCTGGCTCGAGACCCGAAGCGGCACGAGGTCGGAAGCCGGGAAGCTGTCGCGGACCGGCCGCACCAGGCCGACCACCTGGACGCTCCCGTCCCGGCCGCCCGGCGTGAACAGGGCCGCAAGGGCGAGGCCGAGATCGAACTCGGCCAGAGTCGGGGTCGCCCTGTAGAAGCGCGCCTCCCCCCAGCCGAACTCGATCTCCGCATAGGCGCGAAACCGCGTGGCGATGCTGGCGAGGGCCGGTCCGCTCCCCGCCCCGGTCAGGGCGGTCCGCGGCAGCACGAGGCCGGAATGCCAGCCGTGCGATACCAATGTGATCGCGGTGCCCTCCGCGTCGGACGCCGGATAAAGCTTCGGGTCGCCCGGCCGCGCCGTCACCAGCGCGGCGAGGACGAGGAGGCCGACCAGGATGGCGAAGACGCTGGCCAAGGCCGCCAGTGCCCGGCCCGCGCGCACGGCGATGCGATCGGTCAGGACGCCTGCCAGACCTGGCCGTGATAATCGAACCGGTCGGGCTGGCTCGCCAGGGCAGCGAGGCCCGTCAGCGCCGGATCGTGCACGGCGATCACGCTGGTCGGGATTGCCTGCATCTGCGCGACGAAGGGCGGCTTGTTCTCGAAGGCCGCGCGGAATGCGCCGCGCCGGAACACTTCGATGATCCGGGGCGCGATGCCGCCGCCGATATAGACGCCTCCGGTGGCCAGGAAGGTGAGCGCCAGGTCGCCGCAGACGCGGCCCAGGAGCTTGGCGAACAGGTTGAGGGCGGCCGCCGCGTCCGGGTCGGTGCCGGCGAGCCCGGCCTCGGTGATCGCGGCGGGGTCGAGCCGCGGCCCGTCCGCGCCGGTCCGCAACCGGTGCAGGCCGGCATAAAGCCGGGTCAGGCCGGGACCGGAAAGCAGGGTCTCGACGGTGACGCGGCCTTCCACCCGCTCCAGATGCGGCCAGAGGGCGAGCTCGGCCGGCGAGCTCGGCCCGAAATCGACGTGGCCGCTCTCCGTGGAGACGATGACCAGGCGCTGTCCCACCGGCAGCAGGGCCGCTGCGCCGAATCCGGTGCCGGGCCCGAGGACGAGGCGTGCCCCCTGGTCCCCGGCCCGGCCCTCCTCCCGGTCGGGTCCGATGGGCGTCAGCTCGGAGGGGCTGATCCCGGCGGCACCCGCCGCCACGGGCACGTAGTCGTTGACGACCACCGAGCGCGACAGGCCGAAATCCTGTCCGATCCGCGCGCCCTCGATCACCCAATGGGCATTGGTCAACTGGACCGCCGGTCCGTCGACGCGGGCCGCTACCGCCAGGATGGCCGAGCGCGGGGCAGTGCCGCTCCCCTTGGCCAGGGAAGCGCGGATCGCAGCACTCGGGTCGGGGTGGCCGGCCGTCTCCTCGTGGGAGAGGAGGACCGGTTTCGCCTCCGCCTCGGGAACCAGCGCGAATCGGGCATTGGTGCCGCCGATATCGCCGACGAGGACGGGAAATTCGAACATGTGCGCCGCTTCCGTCTGGGGCCCGGGAGAGAACGGGGGTGGAGGTGATCGGTCGGGGATGTCGTCTCAGGCGGCCGGCAGGGCGTCGGGGTCGACCTCGGCCCCGTCGGCCCAGGCGTAGAGCAGGCGGCGCACGTCCTCGGGATCGATGAGGCGGCGGGAGGCGATCGTTTCGGCCCCCCCGATGCGGACGCTCACGCCGCCATCGGCGTTGACCACCGCGAAGGCCTTCTCGTCTGTAAGGTCGTCGCCGAGGAAGATCGCCCGGCGGCCGGCATAGGGAGGGTTCTCGGCGAGCGCCCGGATGGCGTGCCCCTTGGTGGCGGAGGCGGGCACGATCTCGCCGACAGCCTTTCCGAGCTGCAGTCGATAGGCGGATCCGAGGGTAGCGACCGCGGCCTTCACGGCCGCTTCGGCCGCGTCCGCGTCGCTCGGCGTGGCGAGGCGCCAATGCACCGCGACCGAGGCGCCCTTGTCCTCGATCAGCACGTGCTCGAGGGCGGCCACGGCCGCGTGCAGAGCCGGCACCTGGGCTCGCAGCTCCGGGTGATCCGCGGCGGAACCGCCCGAGACGACGCCGTCGACCCGGCGCTCGACCCCGTGCAGGCCGGCGATGTCGAAGCGGGCGGGGGTCAGGAAATCGTCGATCACCCCGATGGGGCGGCCCGTAACGATGGCCAGGGCGCCGCCGAGCCGATCGCGCAGCCGCTCCAGGGCCGGGGCGAGGGCCGGGTCGACCCGGACCTGGTCGGGCTTGGGCGCGATCTCCACCAGGGTGCCGTCGAAGTCGAGGTAGAGGGCGAAGCCGGTCGGGTCGGTCACGCGGGATGTCCCTTCGTCTGATCCGGGCCTGCGCTAGCATGCCCTGCGCCAGGGGAAAACGCGGGACGGGGGAAATCAGGGCGTGGGAAATCGGGGCGGGCGCAACACCCTGCCCTATCTGTCCGGACTTCCGACCCCGAACGGCAAGGTCCCCGATCGCATGTGGCCCACCCCGATCCCGCCCGGCCCGAACGAGGAGAGCGTCTGGGACTATCCGCGCCCGCCCAGGCTGGAGGCAGCCCCTGATCGCCTGCGGGTGGTACTCGCCGGCCAGACCATCGCCGATACCGATGCCGGATACCGGGTGCTGGAGACCAGCCATCCGCCGACCTACTACTTCCCGCCCGGCGATGTGGTGGCCGGCGTGCTCGGGCCCGCCCGGCGGGCGGGCATCTGCGAGTGGAAGGGGCGCGCCGTCCTGTACGAGGTCGCGGCGGGCGGACTTCGCGTCGAGGGCGCCGCGTGGGCCTATCCCGACCCGACGCCGGACTTCACCGCGATCGCGGGCTACATCGCCTTCTATGCCGGCCCGATGGAAGCCTGCTTCGTCGGCGATGCGCGGGTGACGCCGCAACCCGGCGGCTTCTACGGCGGCTGGATCACTCCCGGCATCGTCGGCCCGTTCAAGGGCGGCCCCGGCAGCATGGGTTGGTGAGGCGCGGGCCGGGCTGCGCCGGCACTGTCCCTCCGTCCGAAATCCCGCCGAAAGGCGCCGAGGCACCTGCTGCGAGCGCCCGCTCCGTCAAGTCGCGCGGCGCAGGGTGATGCGGGTCAGTTCGGACGGGCGGCCGAGCCGGAGCGCGAAGCCGGCCCACAGGCCGGTCCCGTTGTTGACGTAGAGGATCATGCCGCCGACCTGGTAGGCGCCGGAGACGAACCCGTTGTTGCCGCGGGCCACCAGCCGGTCCAGCCCGACGATCATGCCGCCGTGGGTATGGCCGGACAGCTGCAATGCCACGCCACGCGCGGCGGCCCGGGCGGCATTCGCCGGCTGGTGGTCGAGCAGCACGATCGGCGCGTCCGCGGGCGCGCCCGCCAGGGCGGCATCGAGGTCTGGACCCGGATGGCCAGTGGCGGGCGCCGAACGGTCGGTGACCCCTGCCAGCACGAGCGCGCCTCCGCCCCGCGTCACGACGGCATGGGCATTGGCGAGGATGTGCATCCCCATGCTGGCGAAGTGGCGCATCCAGGCGTCGACATCGAAGAAGTATTCGTGGTTGCCGGGGATCGCCCAGACACCGTCCCGCGCCGCGAGGGCGCGCAGCGGTTCGACGTCGGCCCGCCGCGTCGCGAAGGATCCGTCGATGAAATCCCCCGTCACAAGGATCACGTCCGTGCCGAGCCCATTGGCGCGCGCGACGACCGCCTGCGCCCATTCTGCGGGGAACAGGCGGCTGATGTGCAGGTCGGTGAGGTGCAGGATCGTATAGCCCTCGAAGGCGGGCGGCAGGTCCCTGACCGCGACTGTGACGTCCTTCAAGGGCGGCACGCGCACGGCCTGCTGGACCGCGATCGCCGCGAGCAGCGCGACCGCCAGGGCGGCCCCCATGCGCCATGCGGTGGAAACCTCCCAACCCCCGCCGGGCAGGGCCAGGGAGGCCAGGGCCGCGGCATCGAACGCGAACAGCAGGAGGGCCAGCAGGATGATCGCGCCGAATGCCCCGCTGAACAGCATGACCACGGGCCGCGGGAATTCGGGCGAGAAGACGGACCCCGAGGAGAGGCGGCTCCACAGGTGGTACTGTGAGGCGACCAGCAGGATCACGGAAAGACCGAGCTTGAGCGGGAAGGGCCAGGGCAGCGGCCAGACGCCCCGGGCGATGACATAGAGGCAGGGCAGGCTGAAGATCAGATGGATCATGGCTGTTCCATGGACCGGGGCACGGTCCGCGCGCAAAGCTTTCCGCTGGCGCGCGCGGGGCGGCTCCGGATCCGCGACCCGCCGGCCCGGAGAGGCCGGGCAGCCTGCGAGGCGGGATGGGGTCTGCGGTCGATCGCGTCTGCGCGCTGGCGCACGCCGGGGTTTGCGTCGTCCGGCCGCGCCGCTATGCCGGCGCGAAGGGCCAGAGCGGAGCAGGTTTGATGCACGGTGAGATCGCAAGCGAACCGCGGGCCCTCGGGCTCTGCCCGGACCGCCTGGAGCGGATCGACGGCTGGATGCGCCGCCTCGTCGACGACGGCAAGGTCGCCGGGCTCTCGGTGATGCTGGCCCGCGGCGGGAAGACCGCGTTCTTCCGCGCCCATGGCCGTGCCGACATCGCCCGCGATACGCCCTTCGCGCCCGAAACCATCGCGCGCATCTACTCGATGACGAAGCCGCTGACCTCGGTGGCGGTGATGATGCTCTACGAGGAGGGGCTCTTCCAGCTCGACGACCCGATCACCCGCTTCCTGCCGGAGTTCTCCGACATGCGGGTCCTCACCGGCGGTAACCGGGCGAAGTTCGACAGCGAGCCCGCCCGGCGCCCGATCACGATCCGGGACCTTCTGACCCACACCTCCGGCCTGACCTACGGCTTCATGGAAGCGACCCTGGTCGACGCCCTCTACCGTCAGAACGGCGTCGATTTCGGGGAGGCCCAAGAGGCGAGCCTCGCCGAGGTGGTGGGGCGCCTCGCCCGGCAGCCCCTTCTCGCCCAGCCCGGCACCGAGTGGAACTACTCCAACGCCACCGACGTCCTCGGCCACCTCGTGGCGGTGGTTTCGGGCCAGGACTTCGCGGAATTCCTGCGCCGGCGGGTCATCGAACCCCTCGGCATGGTCGACACCGATTTCCACGTGCCCGCCGGCAAGCTGCCGCGCCTGGCCGCGAACTACAGCCTGTTCCGGGACCGTACCCTGAAACTCTACGACGATGCGGTGGGCAGCCGCTTCGCCCGCCCGCCGGCTCTCGCCTCGGGCGGCGGGGGCCTCGTCTCGACGGCGTCCGACTACATGCGCTTCTGCCGCTTCCTGCTCGGGCGCGGCGCGCTCGACGGCACCCGCCTCCTCGGGCGCAAGACCGTCGACCTCATGCTGACGAATCACCTCGACGGGGACCTGGCCGCCATGGGCCAGCCGCGCTTCTCCGAGACCGCCTATACGGGCATCGGCTTCGGCCTCGGCTTCTCGGTGATGCTCGATCCGGCCCGCGCCCAGGTCGTCGGTACGCCGGGCGAGGTGGCCTGGGGCGGACTTGCCAGCACCGCCTTCTGGGTCGACCCGGCCGAGGACCTCGCGGTGGTGCTGCTGACGCAGCTCATTCCCTCCTCGGCCCTGCCCCTGCGACGCGAGCTGCGCGTGCTCACCTACGCCGCCCTGGTGGATTGAGGGACGTCCGGAACGCGAACCGCCGCCGGCCCGGGGCGGGACGGCGGCGGTTCAGGACTTGTTGCCCGGAGCGGCGCCGGTCTACTCGGCAGGCGCCGCCGCCGGAGCGGCGCCCGGCTTGGCCGCCGGCTTCGGCGCCGGCGGCTTGGCCGTACCGGTCGCGGCGGCCGCACCCGCTCCGGCGGTTGTCGGAGCCTTGGGCGCCCATTCCGCATCGGCGCGCGGGCCGCCCGGGCCGTTGGTCGGGCCGGTGAGCTGGCCCGGCACCACGTCGTTGACCCGGTTCCAGGTCTGCGAGCCGCAGAGGAAGCCGAGGAGGCAGCCGCGCACCGACAGCTCGGTCGGCTGATCCGACCACATCGTCACGTCGTAGAACTTGCCCTCGTCGGCGTTGTAGATTTTGCCGCCGTAATGGCCGTCCGGCTGCGGCTTCAGGCCCATGATCAGCTGGAGGCCGAGGGAGGGACGGGACTGTTTCTTCGGATCGGGGTTCTTGAAATCGATCCGGGGCTGGCCCTGGTCGTTCAGGGGCACCTTCAGCCAGACCACGTAGCCGCACAGGTTGGTGTTCTGCGGGCCGCACTTCTCGGTGCGGATGCGGGCGCGCCCATCCTCCGTCAGCCAGGTTCCGCTGGCCTCATTGGGGGCGGCGGCCATTGCGAGACCCGGCAGAAGGGCGGCGGCGAGGCCGGCCAGGGGCGCCAGCCGGCGCACGGCGCCCGCGATGGTGGATCGATTCGTCATGCTTCCAACAACCCTCATGCGCTCGCCCCGTGGCGACCCGCCCTCGTCCGCAGGACGGCAAGCGCTTGTCACGTGATGCCTCGCCATCCGATGCGAAGGTGACGGGATCATGGCCGGCGCCGTGGGAATCCTGCAGATTCGCCCGGATCGTGCGCAGGATCCGCGCCGACGGTGCCGGACCTCGCCTGCCTCGACGGCGAATGGACCATCGCCGTCGGGAGACCGGTGCGGGGCGCTGCGAACGATCTGCCAAGGTCCGCGTTTACGGCCGGGCTTCCCGGGGACGGCGGACGGTTTGATGCGCGATGGATCGGTCGGGATGGCCCGACGCTTCGAGGCTGCGGACATCCGTGTCGGCCTGTCGCTCGCCCGGGCCAAGGACACCCGCCGGATGCGGGCGCTGGCGGCGGCGAGCGAGGCGGGTGGCTGGAAATGGCTGCTCGCCCTCTCCACCGGCACCCTGGCGCTCGGTTTGCTGAAGCGGGACCCGCGTCTCGCCGAGGCCGGGCGGCACATGCTCGTGGCCGGCATCCTGGCGGCGGCCACCAAGACGACGGTGAAGCGGGTCGTGCATCGGACCCGGCCCAACGTTCTGATGGACCAGGGTTTTTACGAGAAGGGCTGGTTCGGGCCGAATGTCGGGCCGTGGCAGTCGTTTCCGTCGGGACACTCGGCCCTGAGCGTCGCCGTGGCGACGGCCGCCGGCCGGGCCTATCCCGAGGTCCGGGGCGTCGCGACCGCGGCGGCCCTCGGGGTCGTGGCGGTCCAGGTCCTTCGCGGTGCGCATTTCCCGGTGGACGTGACCGCCGGGGCGCTGATCGGGCTCGCGGCCGAGGCGGTCGACCACCGGGCCGCGCTCGGGCGGGACGCCGTCGCCGGCCTCGCGGCGCGCGGTATACCAGCGTGATCGTGTCGAGGTCGCGCGGCATCGCGCTCCGGGAACGCGGCGACGCGGCCTCCGGTTGACGCGGCGTTCCAATGGAGACGCCGCGTGACCGACAACCCCCTGACGACCCATCCCCGGCCGCCCTTCGAGGGCCAGCCGCAGAGCTTCCCCGGCAAGACCGGCAAGATGGTGCCCGAGCCGGATCACGGCGAGGAAAGCTACCGCGGCTCGGGCAAGCTGACGGGCCAGGCCGCGCTGATCACCGGCGGCGATTCCGGCATCGGCCGGGCGGTGGCCATCGCCTTCGCCCGCGAGGGGGCCGACGTGGCGATCGCCTACCTGCCCGAGGAGCAGGCGGATGCGGAGGGCGTGGCCGGCTGGGTCGAGAAGGCCGGCCGGCGTGCCCTCCTGCTGCCGGGCGACCTGAAGGACCCGGCCCATGGCCGCGCGTTGGTGGAGCGCACCATCGCCGCGTTCGGCCGCCTCGACGTGCTCGTGAACAACGGCGCCTTCCAGCAGCCGAACCAGGGGCTCGACGCCATCGAGGATGCGGTCTTCGAGGACCATTTCCGCACCAACGTGTTCGGGCCGTTCTACGTGACCAAGGCCGCCCTGCCCCACCTGAAGCCCGGCGCCTCGGTGATCTTCACCTCCTCGGTGAATTCCAAGCACCCGATGCCCTCGCTGATGGCCTACAGCGCCACCAAGGGGGCGCTCAGCAACATGGTCCTGAGCCTGGCGCAGCTGCTGGCGGAGAAGGGCATCCGGGTGAACGGCGTGCTGCCGGGACCGATCTGGACGCCCTTCATCCCCTCGGGGATGAGCGAGGATTCGGTGAAGTCCTTCGGCAGCCAGGTCCCGTTCGGGCGACCGGGCCAGCCTGCGGAGCTCGCCTCCGCCTACGTGATGCTGGCCTCGGCCGAGAGCAGCTACACCTCCGGCGCCCTCGTCACCGTGGCCGGGGCGATGCCGGTCCTCTGAACGCGCTCCGCGCCGGGCCGAACGGTTCGGCGGGTTCGCGCGTTCCTGTCGACTGGGAGCGGGAGGGCGGGATGCGTACCTGGAGGGCGATGGATCGGGCCCCGCATGACGGACGCTGGATCATCGCGATCCACCGGTCCGATCCGGACCGGCGCGCGGTGATCCGCTGGGACCCGGCGAGCCTCGGCGATCCCAAGCCGTGGCACGTCGCCTCCTGCCAGCACAGCTACCCGGCCGAGGCCTTCACGGACTGGATGGACTTCCCCGATTGTCCGCCCTCCGCCGAAATCCTCGAACCCGTCACCGCAGGAGGTCACGATGCCACGCGAAGCGATGGGTCCCCTCACCCTGGACGTTGAGTGCTGCCCCGAGGACGCCACCCGGTACCGCTGGACCGTCCGGGAGGCGGACCAGGCGGTGCGGAGCGCCCCCTACTCCCTGCCCGATGCGGAGGCCGCCCTGCGCCAGGGCCGCGCGGCGATGGCCGAGGCGGTCGCCCTGTGCCGCGACACCGAGATCCACGGGTCCGACTGAGCCGGCTCTCCGGAACACGGCTCGAAACGCACCGTCGGGGAACAGGGGCCGAAGCCCGTGGGCGGGGGCTCGGCGCCCGCATCGGATCGCGGCGCAGGCCGACCCGATCCCGGGCGGGTCGGGGCGTGTCCGGTCCATCGAAGGCCGCGACATTCCCGCTGCGGCAGGACAGGATGCGATCGGATCGCATGCCGCTCGGGTGGTCCGGCGCCGACGAAGCGGACCCGGCAACCTGAGGCGGCGGCCGACCGAAGCATGGCGTGGACGCCGATCGACGCCGCCTCCGAAAGCGGTCGTTCGTCCCCCCGTGACCGGCAGCCCCCCGCAGCGTCGGCAAGAGCGCCAGGAAGGGGGCCATCGCGTTCGCGCGACGGAAACCTTCGAAACGGATGTCTGCCGAAGGGGTGGAGCGGACAGGAAGCCGACGTTCAGGCCCCGTCCGGACGGCCGATCGTCATGGCCCCCGGAAGAATAACACCGGGAGCGCTTGCACTTGGACCGTCCCGGGTGGATCGACGGTCCGATGTGCTTGAACGCACACGATACGGCCTCTATTAAAATGACTGACTAGACGCTCTTCTTTATCGTGCTACCTTGAATGGACAGGGCCATGGCGAGACCAAAAAACGAGGATCGGCGAAGCGCGATCGTTTCCGCTGCGATCCGTGTGATTGCTGCTCATGGCCTCGAAGCCTCGACGGCAGCGATCGCGAAAGAAGCAAAAATCTCAAACGGGTCTTTGTTTACATACTTCACCACAAAATCAGATCTTCTTAATCAAGTTTATGTAGATCTGAAGGAAGAGATGGCGGCGATTTCTTTCCAAGACTTGGGTGCGAAAGACGATCCCAAGGAGCAAATGCGACAGCTATGGTCACAACGATTGCGCTGGGCCGCATCATCTCCTGAGAAGCACAGGGCGCTCATGCATCTCACGGTCTCCAACGAGATCACACCGCAGAGTCTGGAAATCGGGCAAAGAGCCATGGCGGGCATCACCCGTATGTTGGAACGAACACACCGGAACGGCCCCATGAGTCACACGTCGATGGCTTTCGTGACGGCTCTCGTCCTGGCCGTCTCCAACGCGACTGTCGAGCTTATGATCAAGGACCGGGCGAATGCCGAGACGCATTGCGCGACGGGATTCGACGCGATCTGGCGCATGCTCAGCTGAGTGGGCGCGGGAACCCAATCTGCGGAATGGATATCGTCAGCAGTGATTGGTTATTGTCGGCAGAACGTTTCTTAATGGTCGGATTAATTTCAGAATACAGCCGTTAATCTCAGGTCTGTCAGGTTAAATCTTTTCAATTAATCTTGCAAGACATACAAATAGCGTCTGCTGAAAAACAAGAAATACAGTTTTCTAATTCGTAACAACGCCACAACTCGATGATCCATCTTCGGGATAGCTGAATCATGCCCAATTTACCGAACAGTGCCGCCGATGGCAGCGAAGATCTCGATCGCCGCCGCTTTGCCGCACTTCTGCTGGCGGCCACTGTCGGTGGGGTCGTCCCCAACCTTCCGACCGACGTGTCGGCGCAAGCAGATCCGCCCACCGGTCGCGTCTTCGAGTTCGCTTGGACGGACACCCTTCGGGCGCGCGCCGTGCCCGCGCGATTGTACTGGCCGGCCACGGCTCAGGGACGGGTTCCCCTGATCGTCTTCTCGCATGGTCTCGGGGGCTCGCGGAACGGATACCGCTACCTCGGCGAATACTGGTCGGCGCATGGATATGCGAGCCTGCACGTGCAGCATACCGGCAGCGACGACTCGCTCTGGCGCGGCGATCCATTTCAACTCGTCGCTCGCCTGACCGATGCCGCTCGCATCCAGGAGGCCGTCCAGCGCGCGCACGATGTGAGCTTTGCCCTCAACCGCATCCTCGATCCGTCGAAGAGCCGCTTCGGCGCGACGATCGATACCAGCCGAATCATCGCGGCAGGACATTCTTACGGAGCGAACACGGTGCTGATCCTGGCCGGTGCTCGTGTTCATCGGGATGGGAAAACGATACGCGCACCGGATGCCCGTATCCGGGCCGGCATCGCCATCTCGGCGCCCGCTTTCTACGGGGAAACGGATCTCAAGTCTGTCTTGGGTGGCATTTCCATACCGACCCTGCACGTCACGTCCACGGGCGATGACATCAATATTCCGGATTATCGCTCCGGTGCGGACGACCGCTACGCCGTCTACGAAGCCGTGGGGACGCGCGACAAGCTCATGACGGTCTTCGAGGGGGGGTCGCACGGCATGTTCACCGACCGGCCGCTGACGGGTGGGGTGGTTCTCAATCCTCAGGTCAAATCCGCGACGGCCGAACTGACGTTGGCGTTCTTCGACCTCGTGTACCGCGCCGACCGCCTGCCCCTTTCGGCCTGGACCGAAAAGTGGGGGGCCATCCTCGCATCGCCGCCCCGGATCGCGCCCACGGCCTTCGCGCCGCCTCCCGCCGCTCGCAGGCGTTCCCCGCGTTCGGCCCTCCGGGGCGGTCGAGACGGAAGCGATGGGACGAACGGCCGCGCCCGTCCGGTCGTCGCTCAATCGACCGCTTCGGGCCGTGGGATTCCCCTGAAGCTCAAGCGCATCCTCGGCATCGTCGGGCCGCTCCTCCTGTCGGTCGGCTGCGTGACGGCGCCCCCGCGCGGAGCGAGCTCCCTCAGCTCCGAAGGCTTGGTGCGCTCGGATGGCGTGCTGACGCAATCGATGATCGACGTGAAGAAGGAGACGGTCCTCGCCGCACAAACGGTTCGCATCGTCCCCACGCGATTCGCGGCCGACATCGGCGATATCGGCATGGGACCCGGTCAGCGAGCGCTGATCGCCAATGCGACCGATCGGGCTCTGTGCAGGGCCCTCGGGGAGCGCCTCGAAATCGTGACGGATCACACGGCGGACCTCACGGTCAGCGCGACCGTGACCCACGCCACGCCGACAAATCCGGCCGCGTCCGGTCTTTCGCGTGTGGCTTCCGTCGGCGTTCCGCTCATGCTCCCGGGCATACCCATGTACGTACCACGGCTGCCGATCGGTTTGGGCAGCTTGTCGGTCGAAGCGGAAGCGAAGGACAAACGTGGGCGACGGGCGGCCGCGATGATCTGGGGACGCAGCGCGGACGTGATCACGAGTGAGCCGCGCGTCTCGACCGACGGGGATGCCTACGACCTTGCCGGCGTCTTCGGCGAAGACTTCGCGAATCTTCTGGTGACAGGGGAAAGTCCCTTCGCCGAATGGCCTCGGCTGCCGCGCTCCAAGGAAGTGTCGCGCGCGCTCGGTCTGGGTCCCGACGCGGTGGCTTGCGACGCTTACGGGGCCTCACCCGGATTGGTCGGACATATCGGTCGTCGGATCGGACTCCCGCCGGATTGGACCGATCGCGGTGCACCCGCACCCGACAAGGCGCTTTGAAGTCGAAACCCGATCGGCTCGATCGTGCGAGAGGCCGTTCGGAGCGGGGGGCGGACGCCGTCCCCTCAACCGGCGGCGGAGGTTTTCCGCGCCCGACCCGGTCGTCACGGCTGCTCGACGGTGTCCCGCGAAAGCAGATGGCTGGGCCAGCCCATCCGGACCAGCAGATCGTCCGGCCCGTTCAGCGCGATCTCATACATGCCCCAGGGCTTGTGCTCGGGCCTGCGGGATGGCCCGATGATCGCATCGACCATGAGCGCGGCGCAGGCCTCGACCCTCGGCGTGTAGACGTAGACGCCGAACGGGTTCCGGCCCGGCACGACCCATCCCGCGACCGCCTCGGTGAGGTGGACGTGCAGCCCGGCGTCGTCCGACAGGATGCGATATCCGTCATAGGTCCGATCGGAAGACCGTGAGAACCCGAGCCGGCTCCACCATGCTTCCGCGCCGTCGAGATCGTTGCACGGGATGACCGCGACGACAGCGGGTATCGGTGCCTGGTTCATCGCTCGGCCCTCACGCCCGGGTGTCCCTGCGGCGAATGTACCGCCCGAAGGCGGGCCGCCGAAATCCAGCCGTCCCTGACGTTCCGGGGCGGGCCTCCGGGGCCGAGCCGGTGCAGGAAGGCCGTGACGGCGCCGTTGCCGCCGATGCGGCCGGCGGCGGTCACCCGGTCGCCCGCGATCCAGGCGCCCTCCGCGCGCTCGGGGTCCGCCGACCGGGGGGGCGCGGCCCCCTACCCCATCCGCGCCGTGCGCCGCAGGCGCCGCCAGCCCAGCACCACGCCCGAGAGGGCGATGCCCGCGCCGAGGCCGTTGAGGAGCCACATCACCGCGTCCCAGGCCGGGCGGGCCTGGAACAGGTTTCCGAAGTCCAGGCGGTGCGGCGCCTCGAACAGCCAGCGCTGGAGCCGGCCGCTGGCATCGAGGCGGTCGAGGAGCGCGCCGCTCTCCGGATCGATGTGGAGCCAGGTCGCGGCCGGGTCGTCGAAGCGCACGCGCAGGACCGGCAGCGGCCGGGTGTCGTGGTGGGGATACCAGTAGGCATCGTAGGCCGTCAGCGTCTCGGCCCCGGCGATGCGGGCCTCCGGCAGGGCGCGGGCGGCGGCCGCGCGAAGGGCCGCCTCGGGTTGCGGCGGCGCCGCCACCCGCCCGCCCCGCGCATCGGCGGCGACCAGCACGGGCCGGCCGTCCACCCGCGTGACGCGGACCTCGACGGTTCCCGCGCGCGGGATTCCGTCCAGGGCGGCGCGCGCGATCGGGGCGGGCGGTCCGGCATAGGCCTCCCGCAGCGCCGCCGGGGGCGTGCGGGGCGAGAACCAGTGGTTCGGGTTCATGGAGAGCCAGCCGCTGGCGACGAAGGTCAGGAGGCCGACGCCCCCGAGGGTGCCGAGCAAGTGGTGCCATCGGCCGAGGCCGCGATAGGGCGTCACCGCCCCGGAGGCGTAGGGCCGGCGCAGGCGCAGGCGCCAGATCCCCAGGGTCAGGCCGCTGAGCACCCCGGCGGTCGCGATACCCGAGACCCACAGCACGGTGCCGCGCCAGAGATCGGCCCGCGCCCGCAGGGGGGTGGGATAGAACCAGTGCGGGATCGCCCCGAGCCAGTTCCACAGGCGCTCCCGGCGGGTGGTGTCGAGGACGACGGCGCCGGTGCGGGCCGAGACGTAGAGCTCGGTGCCGGCCGCGTCCCCCAGCGCCACCACGTGGAAGGGGCGCAGCGGGTCGTAGCGGTCCCGCACCGTCCACTGGTCGCGGGTCACCGCCCGCACGGTGGCGCCCGGCCCGAACGGGGCCAGGGCCGCCGGCGCCTCGACGGGGCCGAGGGCCTGCCCGGTCTCGGCCGAGACCGTGTGCCGGGCGCCGTCGCGGGTGCCGACCTGATAGACCGGCGCCCCGGCCCGCATGGACAGGCTGAGGTCGCCCGGGGCCGGGTCGAGCCCGGCCCGGGCCAGGGCCTCGTCGGGGCCGAGGAGGACCCGGTCGAAGGCGAGGGGCGCGAGGCGGGACAGGCGCTCGGCCTCGGTGAGCGCCGGGAACGCCACGTAGAGCATCACCAGCCCCGACAGCACCCAGGCGGCGAGGAACAGCCCCGTGGCGATTCCGAGCCAGCGATGGCCGAGGATCAGCCAGCGCTTGAGGACCTTCGGCCGCATCAGAACCGCACGCTGTAGGCGACCTCGACGGAGCGCGGCCGCCCGAGCAGCCAGTTGGTGCCGACCCCGTTCACGGCGTTGCCGCTGATCGCGTAGACCGCGTCGAACAGGTTGTAGGCGCGCAGGGACAGCCGCGAGGACGGCGTGACCTGATGGTCGAGTCCGGCATTGACCAGGGTGTAGGCCGGGCGCCGCGCCTGGTTGCCGAAGTCGCTGAAGGTCTCGCCCACGTGCTGCAGGCCGATCCGCGCCTCCCAGGCCGGGGCGAAGGCCCAGTTGACCCAGAGGTTGCCGACGCGCTCCGGCACGTCGATGGGCTGGCGCCCGGCATAGGACACCACCGCGCCGCCGACCGCCTGGTCGAAGGCGTCGTACTGGGCGTGGAGCAGAGCGAGATTGGCGTCGACGCGCCAGGCCTCGAACAGGTGCAGGCTCAGGGCCGCCTCGACGCCGACGGAGGATTGCCGGCCGACCTGCGTGGACAGCGTCGGCTGGCCCGGCACGGCCGAGATCAGGTTGTCCTTGACGATGCGGTAGCCGGCCAGCGTCCACTCGGCCCGGCCGCCCCAGGTCACGCCCTTGGCGCCGACCTCCACCTGCTCGCCGGTGGAGAGCTTGAAGTTGGCCAGGCTCTGCGAGAGCGAGATCAGGCTGCCGACGGGATCGGTGGCGGTGGCGTATTGCGCGTAGAGCGCCAGCAGCGGCGTCGGGTTGTAGACGGCGCCGAAGCGGTAGCTCAGCGCCTGGAAATCCTGGTCGAAGGTCGCGCCGGTGACGAGTTTGGTCCGGTGCAGCACCGGCGCGTCGTAGCGCACGCCCGCCAGCAGGGAGAGCTGGTCGGACAGGATCAGCCGGTTCTCGGCGAAGACCGAGGCCTGGCGCGTGCTGGTGGCGTAGGCCGGGCCGGCGCGGCCGTTGGCGGGAAACAGCCCGGGCTCATAGGCGAAGGGGTCGACGCTCGTGACGAGCCCGCCGCCGTCGGAGGCGAAGTTGTTGGTGTGCCGGAAGGCGATGTGGTTCACGTCGAACCCGGCCAGGAATTCGTTGCGGAACCCGAACAGCGTGCCCCGGACGGTCGCGTCGAGCCGGTTCCCGACCTGCTCTTGCTGGTGGTAGATCTCGATGTAGTCCGAGCGGTCGATCCGCCCAGTGTCGCGATCGAAGGCGTATTGCTCGACGTCCCGCCACTGGCGCCGGCTCTGGAGCCGGTAGGCGGTGTTGCGGATGGTGACGTCGGCGCTCGGGCTCCATTCGGTGCGCAACTGGGTCCAGTTGTCGGTCCAGAGGATCTGCGCGTCGCGGACGTTGTAGTTGTTGAACCGGAGGGCGTCGCGGATGCGCCCGTCGACGAGCGGCGTGCCCCAGTAGCGGGCCGGCTCCTGGTAGCCGAAATCGTGGCTCAGGGTGACGGCGAGGTCGGGGGTCGCCTGCAGGGTCAGGGCGCCCGAGACCGCGAGGTTGCGAAAGCTGCCGTCCGGGGAGATCCAGCCCTCGGCGCGGTTGCCGCTGACGTTGAGGCGGTAGGCCAGGGCCTCGCCGATCGGCCCGCCGGAATCGAGGGCGAGGCGCGCGAGGCCGTCCGAGCCGACCGCGGCGCGGGCCTCGTTGAGGGGCGTGAAGACCGGCTTCTTGCTCACCACGTTGACCACGCCGCCGATGGCGCCGTCGCCGTAGAGCACGGAGGCCGGGCCGCGCAGGACCTCGATGCGCTCGACGTTCCAGGTGTCGAACGGGAAGGTCACGGTGCCGGCGCCCACGAACAGGCGGGTGCCGTCGTAGAGCTGCTGGATCGAGTTCGGGCCGGCGAAGCCCCGGGCCGTGAAGGCGCCGTTGCCGTTGCCGGGCGACGCCACCGTGGTGATGCCGGTGGCGTTCTGGGTGACGGCCTCGGCGACCGTGTTCTGGCCGCGCAGGCGGGTGGTCTCGCCCGCGATCACGTCGACGCTGGCGGGGGTTTCCAGGGGCGTCAGGCCGAGACGGCTGGCGCTGCGGCCGGGGCTGCGCAGGTTGAGGCCCTCGGCGGGCGCCGGGCCGCCCCGCCCGGACCCCGAGACCTCCAGGGTCTCCAGGGTCACGGCGGGCGGGACCTCCCGGGTCTGGGCCTCCCGGGTCTCGGCCCCGGCGGAGACCGGCATCAGGCCGCCGAGCAGGGCCGCCAGGCGCAGGACCTGTCGCGCGGGCAAGGTCTGACCTTGCAACCCGCGCGTGTTCGCGGTTCGGGATGGGATCGGGGCGACGAGCATGGAACAACCAGGGATGGGCGCGGGCATCGGTCGGGGCCGACCTGCCGTCTCCGCTAGAACGAATGTTATAACATTACAATCATGCGGCCGGGCTCCCAGCATCCTTGTCCGCAGCGCAGCCGCGTCCGGGCCGCGCGGGGCGGCCGGAGGGAGCATGCGGGAGCGGGGTGCGCGGGCGAGCACGGACATCGACGGGACGGCTGACGCGACGGGTCGCGCGAAGTGGCACGTCACCGCGAACGAGGCCGACCCGTTCGCGATCCGCGAACGCCCCGACACCCGCCGGGGCACCCCGCCCAGCGCGTTTCGCGTGTGACCACGACTGACGGCAGGTCTCCTGGCTCGCGGGTCACCGCCCTCTCATCGTCTTCCCAGGCCCGAGGACCCAGTGACGTGTTGATGATGGGCTCGCCGCTCACAGTTGCGGGGGCAGCCGCGGCCTCGGGCCTGCACCCTCACCGCGTTCCCTTTTGATCCTCGATAAAGAGGAACCGTCGAAGACAAGCTAAGCGGTTTCCGGGGCGGGGGTCAAACGGCGCCGGCCGCCTGTGGAAAACCGCCGGGCGGCAGGATTCCGGGGACGAAACCCGCGCTGGAGCGTTGGCCCCGCGTCGACGCGGCGTGCTGTGACCGAGACAGAAGGAGCAGGAAGCACGATGTCCGATGAGGAGATCACGTTCGAGCGGATCCGCGAGCGCGCCCATGAGATCTGGGAGCGCAACCACCGCCCCGAGGGATTCGAGGTCGAGTTCTGGCTGATGGCCGAGCGGGAGCTGCGCGCCGCGCGCGCCCGCAACGAACCGAAGACGGCCGCACGGGAGCCGGAGGGCTCCGCGGCGTCCTGAACCGCAGGACCTGGGCACCGGCGTCCGGACCCACGCCCCCGCGTGACCGCGCCGGCCCGCCTTCGTCACGGCCCCGCCGGCGAAGGGATTGCGGCACGATCGGGCACGATGGCCTCGATCGGGCTATCAAATGCTAACATTGAGGCTTTCCCCGACCCGGATCAGGGCTTATGCCGGACATCGAGCGTCACGCCGTCTGGTGCGCCGGCAAAAGATTTGCAAGATGTCGGGGGCCTGGATTTGAGTTTATCGGTCAACATACCGATTTCAATTCAAGATTTCGGCAACCGTGAGCGCGCTCGGTCTATCCAGGCATCGAAACACGCGCCACTATACGCCATTCAGATCTTGCGGTGCCTCGTCGCGTCGTTCGTGATCGTGGATCATATCCTTCTGTATTTTGCTACGGAAGAGATCTACGGCGTCAATCTGAAGAGCATCGCGTGGATGTTCGGCGATCTCGGGGTCGAAACCTTCTTCGCGATCAGCGGCTGCCTGATGATGGTGACGTCGCAGACGACGTACGGCCAGCGCGGGGCGCCGGCCACGTTCATCCGGAAACGCTTCCAGCGCCTGATCCCCCTCTACTGGTTCATCACCGCGCTGCTCCTGTTCGCCATCGTGCGGAAGCACCCCCTGCCGCCGATGAACGAGATCCTCGCGTCGTTCCTCTTCCTGCCCGTGACCAATTCCCTCGGGGAGGTCCGGCCCGTCCTGCCCCAGGGATGGACGCTGAACTACGAGATGCTGTTCTACCTCATCTTCGCGTTCAGCCTGCTGTTCGCGAAGCGGACGGGGATCGTCGTTCTCTGCGCGGTGTTTCTCGCGCTGTTCGGAATCGGCCTGTCCCAGAAGTCGCTGCTCGACACGCGGTCCGCGTCGACCACGCTGGAGTTCTGCACCGATCCGATCATCCTGACCTTCCTGGGAGGCGCCCTCGCCGGGCTGATCCGCCCCGCGCTCGCCGCCCGCCTGCCGGCGACCTCGCCCGCCCTCGGCCTCGCCCTCCTCGCCGCGTTCCTGCTCTGCTTCGTCGGTGGCCTCGCGATCCTGGTGGACGATTCGGTGCCGCGCTCGGTCTTCGCGAAATGGGGCGTGCACGTCGCGGCCGTCCTCGCGATCCTCGTCTGCCTGATCCCCCACAGAGCCCCCGAGACCCCGGTCGCCAGAACCCTGAACCTCCTCGGTGACGCGTCCTTCTCGACCTATCTGGTGCACACCTTCGCGATCCGCTGGGGCTTCATGCTGGTCGGGGCGCTGTCGATCGACCAGGCCTTCGCCCGGATCGTTCTGGTGCTGATCTTCGCGAACCTTCTCGGCCTGGCCGTCCATTTCGTTCTCGAGCAGCCGCTGCTCCGGGCGTTCCGCTTCCGGCCCTTCGCCAAGCGGGCCTGACCTCGCTTCCGCGCATCTGTGGCCGGATGCGGGCCGGGCTCCTCAGAGGTCCGCGATGCCGTCGAGGAACCGGAACCGGTCCGTGCGGATGGCGGTGGCGCGGAAGTGGTTGGAATCGCGGTAGAGCGGGTAGCCCCGTGCATCCAGCGCCGGACAGGTCTCGGGGCCGCACAGGGAGGCGACGGGATCGACGACCTTCGCCGCGACCCGCCGCGCCAGCGTGCGCAGCCGCGCCTCGATCGCGGCGTTGCGGGACTCGAAGCCGGCACGGTCGATGGTGTGCAGGTCGGCGATGCTGCTGCCGCGGAAGATCCGCTTCGAGATCTCCATGGTCAGGTCGTCCTTCATGCGCGGAAACGGCAGGACCAGGACGATTTCGGTGCCCCGCTGCCGGATCCCGCGGAGCCGTTCCTCGAGCTTGGCGAAGGCCGCGTCGACCCGCTCCTCGAAGATTTCGGGGGCGGCTTCCGTCAGACATCTTTCGCCCACGACGAAGCAGGTCCGGTCGACACTGGGCATCGTGCCGGGGATGGGGGGCACGAAGTAGGGTGTCCAGATCGACGCCAGGACGACCCGCGCATAGCCCCCGGTCTCGGCCTGGGCCAGCGCCTTCTCGGCGAAGACGTCGCAGCGGATGCTGGTGGTGCGGCCCACCGTCGGCACCGGCGAGCAGCCGTTCGCGGTGATGAATTCCAGCCGCTCCCGCGGCATGCGGTGGCCCTCATCGGCGAACCGCGCATACATCATCTCCGCGTGGGAATCGCCGATGACGAGGACCTTCGGCCCGTCGCCGGAGCCGAGCCGGCAGGGCCGCAGGGCACCGAAATTGTCGAGGCCTCCGCAAGTGCGCGGATAATCGCCGTCGTTCCGCGCCGCCTCCAGTTCCGCGAACCGCGAGGTCTCGCCCGGCACGCGGGCGGGCAGGCCGTGGCCGAGGAACACGAGGCCCGCCAGGACGCCTGTCGCCGCGAAGCCGGCCCCGCCGAGCCGGACGGTCGTCCACCCGGACGGCCGGACGGCCGGACGGTGGCGCGACGCGATCCGGGACAGGCCGGCCCAGCCGGCCAGGAGGCCGACGAGGAGGGCCAGCATCGCCGGACGGTTCTGGGGCAGGTCGAAATAGGCGAACCCGACCACGATCGGCCAGTGCCAGATGTAGATGGCATAGGACCAGCGTCCCACGGTCTGGACCGGCCGGTTGCTGGACCAGAGCGCGTGGGGGCGCCGTGCGGCGATGACGAGACAGGCGCCGAGGACGGGCAGGAGAGCGCGGTAGGACGGCCACGGCATGGTGCCGTCGAAGGTCAGCACCGCGACCGCGATCGCGCCCAGCCCGGCGAGTTCCAGGACGCGGGCGCGCCCGGCGCCGATCTGCCGGCCCTCGAAATGGAGGAAGACCAGGCCTCCGGCCAGCATCTCCCAGGCGCGCGTCGGCAGCAGGAAGAAGGACGCCTGGGGTAGGATCGGCGTCGCCAGGATGCAGGTCGCCAGCGAGAGCAGGAACCCGGCCCACAGGATCGGCCCCTGCCACCGGCGCAGCCGCTCGACCATCCGGATCAGGACCAGGATCACCGGATACACCATGTAGAACTGCCACTCGGCGGAGAGCGACCAGGTGTGGAGGAGCCACTTGGTGTCGGAGCGCGCGTCGAAGTACCCGGACTCCCGGTAGAACACCACGTTCGAGACGAAGGTCAGGGCCGCGAGCGCATGCTTGCCGATCTGCGCGTAGGTGATCGGCTCCACGAAGAGGTAGCCGAAGATCAGGACGAACGCGCAGAGCCCGATCAGGGCCGGGACGATCCGGCGGGCGCGATCCTTGTAGAACGTCCAGATCGAGAACGTGTCGTTCGCGAGGCGCGAGCAGATGATCTTCGTCATCAGGTAACCCGAGATGACGAAGAACACGTCGACTCCGGCGAAGCCGCCGCTCGCCCATGTAAATCGGAAATGGAACAGCACGACCGCCGCGACAGCAATGGCGCGCAGGCCGTTGATGTCAGATCGAAAAGACATGCGTCACTCCAGTTGTCGAGGGAGTGATACACGAATTTACCGTCGTTCAAAATTTGGAAACAAGATGTCATGAGTACCATCATTTGATTAAAACAAATGATAATTTTCTAAGACAGGCACGCATCTCTGTAAAAGCGTATTTCGTCCGACCTATAGCTTTCAGGTGATCGGCTATAACAAAAGGTATCTTCTGAGGTATCTTCCAAGGTCTCTTCCGAGCGCGCTCGATCTCTGCGAATCGGCGGCGGGATCGGCACGGTTCGGGTGCGCGCATGCGCGTCGGCCGTGCCGGGGCACGAACCGGGCGGCCCCGCGCGGAGTGTTCCGGGCGCTCACCCGATGCGGTCGGTGCCGGGGGACGGCCCCGGCGCGATGCGGCCCGCGCCTGCGGTCCCGCGGATCGCTCGAAAGACCGGCGCTTGGGTCCGGGCTCCCGATGTTCGGCTGTGCCTGACGGGACGGGCGCTTTTGCAGTGCAACTCAAATGTTGCGAAGCACAAAACTGCCTTTTATTTATTCTTGTATCCTCTTTATACCTAGGTAGTCTGACTGCTGCTGATGTTGGTGTGGAAATGCTCCTGATCTGTTTCGTTTCGCTCGGTGCCGCCGCAAGTCAAGCCGTCCGCCTGCCCGGGCTTCTTCTCATCGTCCTGGTGCTGGCGCTGGCCATCGGGCTCGAGGGCGCGCTCGCGCAGCGGTCCCTCGGGACGGTGCTGGCGGATGCCGCCTGGATGCTCGTGGCGGTCGAGGCGACCTACGTCGCGACGTCCCTGCTCTGGAACGCCGAGCCTTCGCCCGTCTCCCATCGGAAGGCCTGACCGGACACGGTCAGGCAGACGTGCCGGTCGGAGACGCTGGGAGTCAGCGCCCCAGGATCCGGGTCCTGATCAGCAGGCGGGCCAGCATCGTGCCGCCCAGGGCGCCGAGGACTGCCCCCGATCCGCTCGCCGCGAAGTCGATGACCTGGGCGGTCCGGCCGGGAATCCAGAATTGCCCCACCTCCAGAACGGCGCCCAGGGCGACGAGGGGGAGGCCGACGCGCCACCAGGGCCGCCCGTGGTAGCCGAGGACGAACAGGCCGGCCGTCCCGCAATAGGCGATGGCGTGCTCGAACTGGCCGGGCAGCGACGTCCGCGCCTCCCAGTCCCGCGGGATCCACGAGAGCCAGACGAGCGCGCCGACGCACAGCCAGGCCGCCACGCGGAACAGTCTCGGATGAACGGCGCCGATCTGCGACATGACGGACCCCCCTCGCGCGTGCCGGTCGCGGGCGACCCCGCCGGCGCGCCGGCCTCGCCGGTGTCCTACAGGACGCGTGCCCCGCGCGGATAGGGATCTCAGCATCCGGGTCGCCGAGCCCTGCGCTGCCGCCGGGCCGGCCGTGAATCGCCAGGACGATCGACGACGGCCCTCTGCGGACCGGGCTTCGCCGCTGCGGTCGCCGCCCTCGAACGGAGGCTGCGCGACGGCGGCCGGTCCCCCGGGGGACGGTCTGCGAAGATTTCAGGGAATGAAGTGGCGCGCCCGAAAGGATTCGAACCTCTGACCCCCAGATTCGTAGTCTGGTGCTCTATCCAGCTGAGCTACGGGCGCCTGCGACCGGTGGGCGGGTTGGTGCCGCCCCGGTGTGAGCGGGTGTTTAGAGGCTCCCTTTTGCGCTGGCAACCCTGGCCGGACAGATTTTTCGCACGGACGGGACGGCCGTCCCGGCTGCGCGGCGCCCGGCGCGGCCGCGGCGGCACGTCCGGCCGCGATCCGTGGATGCCGCGCGGTGCGGGAAGGTGTTTCCGCGCTCCGGACCGGGTCGGAGCGCGACGCACAGCGTATGCATCGATCAAATCCCATGCTTTGCCGGAACCTGATCTTGTCGTTTCATTCGATGATCTGTGTCAGGCCAAGGTGGAACAAATATGACAATGCTCCAGCGTGGCCATTCGCACGTGAATTCGTCGGCTCTGGCCTGGAACGCTTTCGCGTTCTGCGGGATTGAGAGGGACTTCCGCCAGTCGCAGATTTATCCAAGGAGAACGCCGTGAAACGGTCCCTGACCACCCTCGCCATCCTGACGGTCCTCGGTGCGGGTTCGGCCTTCGCCCAGACCACCGTCACCGGCACGCCCGCCCCGGACGCGAAGTCGAGCGCCACCTCCGGCGGCCAGGAGGCCGTGACCCGGCCCAACACCGACAAGCCCGACGCCACCAAGCCCGCCACCGCCAAGGCCGCGTCCAACGCCAAGCTCGAGGAAGGCGCCAACAGCTTCACCGAGGCCCAGACCCACCACCGCCTCACCGAGGCCGGCTACAAGGACGTCAAGGGCCTGACCAAGGACGACAAGGGCATCTGGCGCGGCGAAGCGGTGCTCGACGGCAAGCCGGTCAAGGTCGGCGTCGACTTCAAGGGCAACGTGGCGGCGCAGTAAGCCCGCCCGTCGAACCCGCCTGCACCCCCTCGCCCGCCCACAGGAGTTTCCCATGGCCCAGCAGACCATCACTGCCCTGTACGACGACTACACCGATGCCAGCGCGGCCGTCTCCAAGCTGGAGGCCGCCGGCGTGGCGCATTCCGACATCAGCATCGTCAGCAGCAACGAGGGCGACCGGCATGCCGGGCGTCTGCGCACCACCACCGACCTCGATGCGCCCGGCCAGACCGGTGCGGTCCATGGCGACACCCCCGAGAAGGCGTCGAGCGGCGCCGGCGCGGGTGCCACCGTGGGCACGGTCCTCGGCGGCGCCGCCGGCCTGCTGACGGGCCTCGGCCTCCTGGCGATCCCGGGCGTCGGCCCCGTCGTGGCGGCCGGCTGGCTCGTGGCCACGCTCACGGGCGCGGGCATCGGGGCCGCGGCCGGCGGCCTCGCCGGCGGGCTCACGGGCGCGGGTCTCAGCGAGTCCGACGCCCATACCTACAGCGAGGGCGTGCGCCGCGGCGGCACCCTCGTGACGGTCCGGGCCGACCAGGCCCATGCCGCGCGGGTGATGGACATCCTCGAGGAGCACGGTTCGATCGACGTCGACGAGCGCGCGCAGAACTGGCGGGCCGAGGGCTGGACCGCTCCGCAGGCCGCCGCCGCCACCTCGCCGGATGCGATTCCGGGCAACGCCCTGGGCGGCACCGTCGAGGGCCGCAATCGCGTGCGCGCCTACCCGACCACCCCGGTCTGAGCCGGAAGGCGCGGCCGCCTGCCTCGCGCAGGCGGTCCGGAACGGACGACAACCCCGGTGCCTTCGGCGCCGGGGTTTTTCGTGTGCCGGGATCGGATGGATGGGGCGCTTGGGAGCGTGGGCGCAGAAGCGCCCCGGGCCAGCGGGTCCCGCTCTCTCGACGATCCGCGCGTAATAAGGAAAGGGTGGGTCCCGGAGCCGAAGCTCCGGGTTCTGTTTCGACGGTTACCCTACCGCAAGATGCTTACGCCGCGAGGCGGGCATCCATGACAACGTTATCGTTGGCATTTAGAGTTTTGGCCAGATGCTCGAAACAGGGGTTGCCTGCGTCGAACCGGTCGAGTCCTTACCGACAGTCGCATCGTCCTTCACCGGAGTGAAAGCGAACTCGCGATCCCTTTACCGCCCAGTCGATCCTATTTCGCCCCCATCAGAAGACCACTCGCATCGGCAAATGGGCTTCTGGTGGAGGCGCCGGAGTACTGCCCTCCGGGTCCTGAAACGTTATTACGAACCGGTCATCAACCGCAGGCCCGATATAGGCGAAATCGCCGCGCGGGTCCAGCCGGCGCGCTATCCGGCCGCACCGGTCTCGCGATCGGCCTCCTGCAGCGTCTCCTGCGCGAACCAGGCGGCATAGGGCGTGGTCCGGGCCATGTGCCGGTTGAGATCGGGCGCGCCGTCCTCCCACCAGACGGGGCCGCGTTCGCCGAGGCCCCGCTTGGCCGCGTCGACGGCGCGACGGGCCGCGGCGACGGCCTCCGGGTCTCCGGCCGCCCGGCCGGCCTTCACGGCCCGGCGCGCGTCCATCAGGGCGGCGACGAGGGCTTCGCGCTGGGCCGGCGCGAGGTCGGGCCGGGTCCGGCGCCAGAGCCGGCCGCGGACCACGAGGTAACGGCCGTCCGGAGTCACCAGCGGCGCGGCGGCCGTCTCCCGTGGCGCGGCTCTAGCCCGTGGCGCGGCCGCGGCGATGGGCCTGCTCCTCGATCAGGGCCTCGACGGCCGCGATGGTGTTCTCGAGGTCGGCGACGCGGCGCAGCACGCTGTCGGGCGGCAGCATCTCGATCTTCGCGGCTTCGGTGATGAGGGTCCTCTGAGCGTCCTTGAGACGGTTGAGGAGGGAATCCAAGTCTGACATCGTTCGGCTTTAGCGGATGCCGGGGCCGGCCCGCAATGCACATCGCGGCGAGAGACGTAAGATATCCTTGGCTGTTGTCCGGTCGCGCGTCGAAATCCGACGCGCGACAGGGTTCGGACTTCCAAGATCCTGATTCCGTCTTGGCGCTCCCGGCTCAGTTCGGGTGGAAGACCACCTTCACGCAGCCGTCCTTCTTGTCGCGGAAAGTCTTGTAGAGGTCGGGACCGTCGGCGAGGTCGGCGGAACGGTGCGTGATCAGCGAGGTCATGTCGAACTTGCCTTGCTGGATCAGGCTCGTCAGCGTCTCGAGGTAGCGCTTCACGTGGGTCTGCCCGCTCTTCAGGGTCAGGCCCTTCTGCACGATCGAGCCCATGTTGACCGGCACCGGGCCGCCATAGACGCCCGGCACCGAGACGATGCCGCAGGGGCGCACGGCCTTGATCGCCTCGGCGAGCACGTAGGGCCGCTCGGTCGAGGTCAGCTTCTCCTGCAGGGTGCTGAGCATCCCGGCCATGCCGTGGCCGGCGGTGGCCTCCATGCCCACGCAGTCGATGACGCCGTCGGCGCCCTCGCCCTTGCTGATCTCCTTGATGCGCTCGAAGACGTCCTCCTTCATGAAGTCGATGACGTCGGTCGCGCCGTATGTCCAGGCCAGCGCGATGCGCTCCGGCACGGTCTCGATGGCGATGATGCGCTCGGCGCCCATGATCTTGGCCGACTGGATCGCGAACAGGCCGACGGGTCCGGCCCCCCAGACCGCGATGATCTCGCCGCCCTTGATCTCGCAATGCTCGGCGCCCTGCCAGCCGGTGGGCAGGATGTCGGTGAGGAACAGGACCGACTCGTCGTCCATGCCGTCCGGCACCTTCATGGGAGCCACGTCCGCCATGGGCACGCGGACGTACTCGGCCTGACCGCCCGCATAGCCGCCGGTGAGGTGCGAATACCCGAACAGGCCCGCGGTGGTGTAGCCGAACTGGGCGGCCGCCATCGCGGCGTTGCGGTTGGAGCGCTGGCACACGGAGAAATTGCCGAGGCGGCACTGGCGGCATTCCCCGCAATTGATGTTGAAGGGGACGACGATGCGGTCGCCCTTGCGGAACTTGGTGAAGCCGCTCCCGACCTCGACCACCTCCCCCATGAATTCATGGCCGAGCACGTCGCCCGATTCCATGGTGGGCATCTGCCCGTCCATCAGATGCAGGTCGGAGCCGCAGATCGCGCAGGACGTCACCTTGATGATGACGTCGCGCGCATCCTCGATCCGCGGATCGGGGACGGTGTCGCAGCGGATGTCGCCCTTGCCGTGCCAGCACAATGCCTTCATCGCGGATCTCCGCCCGCCCGGGGCCGGAATCCGGCGCGCGGCAGGTTTGATGGTGAGGGAAGCGGTGGCCGTGAACCGGCCGTCCCGACGAGAAGGCGCCCGCGCCGGGCCTTGTTCCCCGAAGGGTCCGGTCTCCCCGGATCGATCCGGCGGGTGGAACGGGAGCGGCCGTCGCCCCGTTGGCCTCGCGATCCGCGCCGGGCATCCGCGTCGGATCTGCCCGTCCCGCGAAGGCCGCATGCTGCTCCTCGTCCTGTTCCTCCTGCTCTTCGCGACCCTGGTGCTGATGGTCGTCCGGCGGCGCCACATCGGCCGCCTCACCTCCTTCGCGACGCTGCTGGCGGTCGCCATGCTGATGATCTGGATGCAGGACAACGGGCTCCTGCCCGGGAGCCAGGGCCGGTTCAGCGACAGCCGCCCTCACACCAGCCTCGATCCGCCCCTGCCCGCGCCGCCGCGCGCGCCCTGACGGACCGGGCCGTCACGGGCGTCGCCCCCATTCTCTTCGGCCCTGTTTCTCTTCCGCCCCTGTGTCGCTCGATCGCGTGGGATGCCATGGACCGTTCGGGCCGATCGTGCGTTCACAGCACGGTCCCAGCCCGTGTCTTGCTCGGGAGGCCGCGTGCGTGGAAGACCGCGTGCTCGGAAGACCGCGTGTCGGGGCCTCGGGTCCCGTGCGGACCGCCCGGGCTGCGATGGGTCCGGCGCGATCGGGGCCGGCGACGAACGAAGGATATGGGGGCGATGGCGAAAATCCTGCTGGTGGAAGATCACGAGGAGATCTGGGACTTCCTGTCCCGCCGGCTGAAGCGGCGCGGCTACGACGTGATCCTGGCCCATGACGGCGAGTCCGGCGTGCAGCAGGCGCGCACCGGGCGGCCCGACGTCATCCTCCTCGACATGAACCTGCCGATCCTCGACGGCTGGTCGGCGGCCCGGGTGCTCAAATCCGGCAGCGACACCAAGGGCATCCCGATCATCGCGCTGACCGCGCACGCCATGTCGGGCGATCGCGACAAGGCGATCCAGGCCGGCTGCAACGACTACCACCCGAAGCCGGTGGATTTCTCCAAGCTGCTGACCCAGATCAACGCCGCCGTCGGACCCCAGGCGCCCGCCGTCGCCTGAGACGCCCCGGCGGTCCGCGCCTTCCCCTCCCGGCGCCCCAGGCCCGGGCACCCGCGTCGCTCACCCCAACGAGACCCACCCATCCATGAGCGACGATCCCATCACCGCCCGCCTCCTCCGGCAGGCGATGCCGGTCTTCACGACCCTGGCCTCCTGCCTCCTCGTGATCACCATCGCGGCGGCCCTGTATCTCGGCCGCGACGTCTTCGTGCCGGTGACCCTGGCGATCCTGCTCAGCTTCGTCCTCGTGCCGGGGGTGCGCCTCCTGCGCCGCATCCGGGTGCCGCGGGCGCTGGCCGTCCTCGCCGTGGTGCTCACGGCCTTCGGGGCGCTGCTCGGAATCTCGCTCCTCATCGCCAACGAGGCGGCGCAGCTCGCCTCGGACCTGCCGCGCTACCAGGTGACGATGCGCGAGAAGATCGCCTCCCTGAAGGAGGCGACCGCCGGCAGCGGCACCCTCTCCCGCATGGTCGACATGGTGCAGGACCTCGGCGCCGAGCTGCAGCCGGACCCGAACGCGGCCACCCCCGAGGGCAGCGCGGGCAGCCCCGCCCATCCCCTCCACGTGCAGATCGCCTCGGCCAAGGCGGGGCTGCTCGGGACCCTCGGCGCCGTCGCCGGGCCGATCCTGCATCCCCTCGCCACCACGGGCCTGATCCTGATCTTCACGATCTTCATCCTGCTGCAGCGGGAGGACCTGCGGAACCGGGCGATCCGGCTGGCGGGCTCCGGGGATCTCCGCCGGACCACGGCGGCCATCGACGACGCGGTGGCCCGCCTCAGCCGCTTCTTCCTCGCCCAGCTCGTCCTCAACATCGCCTTCGGAATCGTGATCGGCTTCGGCCTGTGGTGGATCGGCGTGCCGAACCCGATCCTGTTCGGGGTGCTGGCCGCGATCATGCGCTTCGTGCCCTATATCGGCGCGGCGATCAGCGCCCTCCTGCCCCTCATCGTGGCGGCCGCCGTCGATCCGGGCTGGAGCATGGTCATCGCCACCGCGATCCTGTTCGTGGTGGTGGAGCCCATCGCCGGCCACGTGGTCGAGCCGCTGCTCTACGGCCATTCCACCGGGCTCTCGCCCATCGCGGTGATCCTGGCCGCCACCCTCTGGGCCTTCCTGTGGGGGCCGATCGGCCTCGTGCTGGCGACGCCCATCACCGTCTGCCTCGTGGTGCTGGGCCGTCACATCGAGCGCCTGTGGTACCTCGACGTCCTCCTGGGCGACCGCCCGGCCCTGTCGCCGCCGGAGATCTTCTACCAGCGCATGCTGGCGGGCGATCCCGAGGAGGCGATCGACCAGGGCCGGATGTTCCTGAAGGCCCGCGCCCTCGTCACCTATTACGACGAGGTCGTGCTCGCCGGCCTGCTGATGGCGCAGGAGGACCTCTCGCGCGGCACCCTCGACCGAACCCGCCAGGACGAGGTCGGCGCCGCCCTGCGCGCCGTGGTCGCCCGCCTCGGCACCGTGCCGGTGGGCCGCAGGGGCGGGTCCGCCGTCTCGGCCGGCAACTCGGAGACCTCGGCGGCCATCGCGGCCATCGGACCCGACCGGCAGGTCGCCGCGGTGGTCCTGCGCCCCGACGACCTGCCGGCCCGCTGGCGGGCGCCCCGGCCGGTGCTCTGCGTCTCGAGCCGCGGCCCCTTCGACGAGGCGGCGACCCTGATGCTCGGGCAGATCCTCGGCCGCCACGGCCTCGGGGCGCAGGTGATGTCGATGGCGCAGCTGCGCCGGGGCGAGACGCCGGACGACCTCTCGGGGATCGCCCTGGTCTGCTTCTCCTACCTGGAGCCCGTCAGCCTGTCGCAGATCCGCCTGAACGTGCGCCAGGCGCGCCGGGCGATTCCCGGCGTCCGGGTCCTGGTCGGCTTCTGGCGCGAGCGCGATCCCGCCTCCCTCGACCGCCTGCGCCGCACCCTCTCCGCCGACGTGCTGGTGACCACCCTGAACGGCGCCCTCGACGCGGCCCTGACCTTCGCCAAGCGGGCGTGAGACCGGTCCGGACCGCGGGGGCCATTTGACATCCCCCTGGGCTTGACCCACTTCTCCCCCGCGCCGACCCCCTCTGCGGACGGATGGCGACGCCCCCCGCACAATCTGCGACCGGTCGTTGCCGCGGGTCAGGCCCTGACGAGAGGCTCGTATCAGCACATGAAAGTCGTCGTCGTCGAGTCGCCGGCCAAGGCCAAGACGATCAATAAGTACCTCGGCCGCGACTACGAGGTTCTCGCCTCGTTCGGCCATATCCGTGACCTTCCGGCCAAGGACGGCTCCGTCGATCCGGAGGCGGACTTCCACATGCTGTGGGAGCTCGACGACCGCGGATCGAAGCGCGTCTCCGACATCGTCAAGGCGCTCAAGGGGGCCGACGGCCTGATCCTCGCCACCGATCCGGATCGCGAGGGCGAGGCGATCTCCTGGCACGTGGTCGAGGCGCTCACCGCGCGGCGCGCCCTCAAGGGCATGCCGGTGGAGCGCGTGACCTTCAACGCGATCACCAAGACGGCGGTGGAGACCGCCATGCGCCAGCCCCGGCAGATCGACCAGGCCCTGGTCGACGCCTATCTGGCCCGCCGGGCGCTCGACTACCTCGTGGGCTTCAACCTCTCGCCGGTGCTCTGGCGCAAGCTGCCCGGCGCCCGCTCGGCCGGCCGCGTGCAGTCGGTGGCGCTGCGCCTGGTCTGCGAGCGCGAGCGCGAGATCGAGGTCTTCAAGCCCCGCGAGTACTGGTCGCTGGTGGCGACGCTGATCACGGAGACCGGTGCCAGCTTCGAGGCCCGCCTCACCGGCGCGGACGGCAAGAAGATCCAGCGCCTCGACGTCGGCAGCGGCGACGAGGCGGCGGCGTTCAGGCGCGACCTCGAACTCGCCACCTTCCAGGTCGGCAGCGTCGAGGCCAAGCCGGCCAAGCGCCACCCCGCCCCCCCCTTCACGACCTCGACCCTGCAGCAGGAAGCCTCCCGCAAGCTCGGCATGGCGCCGGCCCAGACCATGCGCGCCGCCCAGAAGCTCTACGAGGGCGTGGAGATCGACGGCGAGACGGTGGGCCTCATCACCTACATGCGGACCGACGGCGTCGACATGGCGCCGGAGGCCATCGAGGACGTGCGCCGGGTCGTGGCCAAGGAGTACGGCGAGCGCTACCTGCCGGGGAGCCCCCGCAAGTACAGCGTCAAGGCCAAGAACGCGCAGGAAGCGCACGAGGCCGTGCGCCCCACCGACATGAGCCGGCTGCCGAAGGCGGTGGCCCGCACCGTCGATGCCGAGCAGGCCAAGCTCTACGAGCTGATCTGGACCCGCACGGTGGCGAGCCAGATGGAATCGGCCGAGCTCGAGCGCACGACGGTGGACGTCGTCGCGGGGGTCGGCCCGCGCAAGCTGGAGCTGCGCGCCACCGGCCAGGTGGTGAAGTTCGACGGCTTCCTCACCCTCTACCAGGAGGGCAAGGACGACGAGGAGGACGAGGACGGCCGGCGCCTGCCGCCGATGAAGGCGGGCGACCCCCTGAAGCGCGAGCGCATCGCCTCGACCCAGCACTTCACCGAGCCGCCGCCGCGCTATTCCGAGGCGAGCCTCGTCAAGCGCATGGAGGAGCTCGGCATCGGCCGCCCTTCCACCTACGCCGCCGTGCTGCAGACCCTGCGCGACCGCGAATACGTGCGCATCGACAAGAAGCGCCTCGTGGCCGAGGACAAGGGCCGCCTCGTCACCGGCTTCCTCGAGAGCTTCTTCAAGCGCTACGTCGAGTACGACTTCACCGCCGACCTCGAGACCCAGCTCGACCGGGTCTCG